>JAUNSE010000005.1 GCA_030539415.1 Desulfovibrionaceae bacterium | reverse complement strand
CGCTCCGGATCAGGACTGCTTCTTGTGCCTGAAGTCGCGGTAGTCGATCTGGTACTTCTTGAGGCGCAGGCCCAGGATGCGCTGGGTCAGGCCCAGAGCCTGGGCCGCCTTGACAATCTGGCCGTTGCAGGCATCCATGGCGTCCACGATGCAGGCCTTTTCCAGCTCGTCCATGTGCTCCTGAAGCGTGGCCGAATTGCGGCGCTTGGCCGGCTGGCTGCTGTCCGCGCCGGCGTCTCCGAAGACATGCATGGCCGCGGGCAGATGCTGGGGCAGGATCAGGCTCTGCGGCCCGAGCAGCAGCACGGCGCGCTCCATGGCGTTCTCGAGCTCGCGGATGTTGCCGGGCCAGTCGTAGCGCTGCAGCATGTCCATGGCCGCCAGGGAGAGGCGCACGTCGTCGCGGCGCATCTCGGCCGCGAAGCGCTGCACGAAGTAGTGGGCCAGGGGCAGGATGTCGTCCTGACGCTCGCGCAGGGGCGGCAGAATGATCGGGAAGACGTTCAGGCGGTAGTAGAGGTCCCTGCGGAACGTGCCCTCGGCCACCATCTTCTCGAGGTCGCGGTTTGTGGCCGTTATCAGACGCACGTCCACATGCAGGGTCACCGTGCCGCCCAGGCGCTCGAAGCTGCGCTCCTGCAGGACGCGCAGAAGCTTGGCCTGGGCCATGAGCGAGAGCTCGCCCACCTCGTCCAGGAAGAGCGTGCCGCCGTCGGCCTGCTCGAAATGGCCCTTGCGCACGCTGATGGCGCCCGTGAAGGCGCCCTTCTCGTGGCCGAAGAGCTCGCTTTCGATGAGGCTTTCGGGCATGGCCGCGCAGTTGAGGGACTCGAACTGGCGGTCGGAGCGCGAGCTGGCCTCGTGAATGGCCCTGGCCGCGAGCTCCTTGCCGGTGCCGGACTCGCCCTGAATGAAGACCGTGGCCTGGGACTGGCTCACCTGCATGATCTGCGCGTAGACGTGCTGCATCACCTCGGAGTTGCCGATAAAGCCCTTGGGGCGTCCGGGGACGGCGTTCTTCTCGTCCATCTTGCGCTGGGCCTCCCAGGCCGCGTAGCCCAGGAGCATGGCAATGATGAAGAGCAGCTGCTGTTCCTCCTCGAGCTGGGCCGGATCGGCCAGCAGGCGGTCCACGGACAGGGCGCCGACCACCTGGCGGTTCAGGCGGATGGGCACGCAGATATAGGAGATGTCGCTTTTGGAAAGGTTTCTGGAGCGCGTCCTGTTGAGGAAGCGCGGCTCCTCGGACACGTTGGAGATGTACATGGGCTGGCCGCTCTGGACCACGTGCCCGACTATGCCCTCGCCCTGCACGTAATGCCCGCGCGAGCGCTCGGCCGGCTTGAGCCCGTAGGATGCTTCGATGCGCAGTTCGCCGGTCTGGGGGGAAACCAGCGTGATTGTGCCCTGAAGCATGTGCAGGCGCTCGGCCAGCAGCATGAGAACCTTTTCGAGGCTGTCCTTCACGTCCGCGGTCAGGCTCAGCAGCTGGGCTATGTCGTACAGAAGGGACAGATAGGTCACGCCCCTGGTGCTGCCCGGCACCTCGCACAGATAGGGCGCGGAAAACAGGCTTGAACCGCCGAACTCGAAGGCTGAGCGTTCGTCATCGCCGCCGCCGCGGCCGTCGCCCTCGTAATCGCTGTCGTCAATAATCATTGCTCCCCCCGCAGACGCTCCTGACCGTGCCGACATGTCTGTCCCACGCTCCCGGGCGTCTGGCAATTTATGCCGCTCCCCGGATCAGGGCCGGAACCGTGCTCCGCCCTGCCCTGCTCCCAGCGGCTCCTGGCTGCCGCTCAACTGATATATGCGTTTGTTCCGCTCTTCCGCGCATCGTCCGGCGGACGCCCTGTACGTCCGCCGGACGGCATGATTCGCGAAAGGCGGCTGCGCGGCAGCCTAAAAGCCCTTTTTGAGAAGGGCCCGGTCAATGTTCTTTTCGGCCAGAGTGGCCACCATGACTGCCTTGATGGTATGCATGCGGTTTTCGGCCTCGAGGAAGGCGGCATTGCGCTCCGACTCGAAGACGTCGTCGTTCACTTCCATGCAGTCGATGCCGTACTTCTGGTAAATCTGCTCGCCGATGGTGGTCTCGCGGTTGTGGAAGGCCGGCAGGCAGTGCAGGAAGCGGCACTCGGGATTGCCGGTCATGTCCATCACCTCGGCAGTGACCCTGTACGGGGTCAGCAGCTCGATGCGCTCCTTCCAGACCTCGTCGGGCTCGCCCATGGACACCCAGACATCGGAATAGAGGAAGTCGCAGCCCTTCACGCCGGCGGCCACGTCCTCGGTGCGCTCGATGACCGCGCCGGACTCGGCCGCGTACTCCTGCGCCTTCGCGAAGACCTCGTCGCTGGTCCACAGGGCTCTGGGGGCCACCGAGCGGAAATTCACGCCCAGCATGGCGCAGCCCGTCATCAGCGAATTGCCCATGTTGTAGCGGGCATCGCCGAGATAGGCCATGGTCAGCCCCTTCAGGGGGCGGCCGGTGCATTCCTGCATTGTCAGCATGTCCGCCAGCAGCTGCGTGGGATGCCACTCGTTGGTCAGGCCGTTCCAGACCGGAACATTGGCGTACTCGGCCAGCTTTTCCACAATCTCCTGGCCGAAGCCGCGGTACTCGATGCCGTCGAAGAAGCCGCTGAGCACCCTGGCCGTGTCGGCCATGGACTCCTTCTTGCCGATCTGCGAGCCCGTGGGGCCGAGATAGGTCACATGGGCGCCCTGGTCGTGGGCCGCCACCTCGAAGGAGCAGCGCGTCCTGGTGGAATCCTTCTCAAAGAGAATGACAATGTTGCGCCCCTTCAGGAGCTTGGGCTCGCGCCCGGCCTTCTTGGCGGCCTTGAGGCGCGCGGCCAGTTCGAGAAGGTAGGTGAGGTCTTCGGGCGTAAAGTCTGTTTCCTTGAGAAAATCACGCCTGGACAGCCTGTTCATGACAAAAATCCTCCGGAGGTTGACACAGATAAGTCTGGTCTGCCGACCTGCTCCGGCGACGGGGGACCGCACACAGGGAGTGCATCGCTCGGGAACTGTCGGGAAAAGTTTACATTATCCATTAAACTGCGATGACGCAAGCATTTACAGGCAAAAATCCCTGCCTGACGCGCCCTGCGCCGCGCAGCGTCCGCTGTCGGCCCCGGTCTGACAGCGGACGCGCCGGGCGTCCGCCGCCCTGGTTTCTCAGCCCCGCCCGGCCTGCCGCCGCAGAGCCTGCTCCCTGCGGCGCAGACGGGCCTTGCGATCTTCCATCAGGAAGCGTCCGGTCACCGAGTTCGGGTCCTGGGCTATGGCCTCCGGCGTGCCGCAGGCGATGATGCTGCCGCCGCGCTCTCCGCCGCCGGGCCCCATGTCCATGACATAGTCCGCGGCCAGGATGAAGTCCGTGTTGTGCTCGATGACCACCACCGTGGCCCCCCTGTCCACCAGGGAATGCAGCACGCTGATGAGCTTGCCGACCTCGTGCATGTGCAGGCCGGTGGTGGGCTCGTCCAGAATGTAGAGCGTGCCTGGCAGGCTGCGCTTGCCGAGCTCGCGGGAAATCTTGATGCGCTGGGCCTCGCCGCCCGAGAGGGTCGTGGCCGCCTGGCCGAGATGGAGGTAGTCCAGCCCCACGTCCTCCAGAATGCCCAGACGCCGCTCGAGCGTCGGGAAGCTGGCGAAGAAGGAGCGCGCCTGGCTCACGGTCAGATCCAGCACCTCGGAAATGTTGAGCCCCTTGTAGCGCACTTCCAGCGTCTCGTGATTGTAGCGCATGCCGTGGCAGACGTCGCAGGTCACGCTGATGTCCGGCAGAAAGTGCATCTCCACCTGTATCTGCCCGTCGCCGCGGCAGGTCTCGCAGCGGCCGCCCTTGACATTGAAGCTGAAGCGGCCGGCCGTGTAGCCCCTGCGCCTGGCATCCGGGGTCATGGCGAAAATCTGCCTGATCTCGTCGAAGACCTTGGTGTAGGTGGCCGGATTGGAGCGCGGCGTGCGGCCTATGGGCGTCTGATCGATGGCCACGAGCCTCTCCACTGCCTCGGCCCCCTCCATGCCGGCGATGACGCCGGGATTGTCGACGCGCAGGCCGAGCCGGATGGCCAGGTGCTTGTAGAGCGTGTCCACCACCAGCGAGGACTTGCCCGAACCCGAAACGCCGGTGACGCAGGTCAGCACGCCCATGGGGAAGGACACGTCCATGCCCTTCAGGTTGTTGGTGCTCACCCCCTGCAGGGTGAGCCAGCCTCTGGGCTCGCGCCGCTCCTCGGGCATGGGCACGCACATGTCGCCGCGCAGATAGGCGGCCGTCAGCGTGCGGGAGGACAGCAGCTCCGGCACCGTTCCCTGGAAGGTCACATTGCCGCCCTGCACGCCCGAGCCGGGCCCGAGCTCGATGACCGTGTCCGCCTCGCAGATGGTCGCCTCGTCGTGCTCGACGACCAGCACCGTGTTGCCCCTGCCCTGCAGCGAGCGCAGCGTGCGCAGCAGGCGCTCGTTGTCGCGCGGATGCAGGCCGATGGACGGCTCGTCCAGCACGTAGGTCACGCCCACGAGGCCCGAGCCCAGCTGCGAGGCGAGCCTGATGCGCTGCGCCTCGCCGCCCGAGAGCGTGGTCATGGAGCGGGCCAGGGAGAGGTACTCGAGGCCCACGTTTCGCAGAAAGCCCAGTCTGTGGCGCAGCTCCTTCAGCAGCGCCTCGGCGATGAGGGCCCAGCGCCCCTGGAATTCGAGGCTGTCCAGCCAGGCCAGCTCCCGCTCGACGGACATGCGGCAGAATTCTGCGATGTTGACGCCCTCCACGCGCACGGACAGAGCCTCGCGCGACAGCCTGTCGCCGTGGCAGTCGAAGCAGTCGGTGGTCTGCCTGAACCTGGCCAGCTCGTCGCGCCAGGCGTCGCCGTACTGCATGCCCTTTTCCAGCAGGGGGATGACGCCCGGCCAGCGCTCCTCGCTGACCGTGAGGTTGACCTGCTCGGCAAAGTCGAAGTGATCCGCCTGATAGTCGCCTCTGGCGTAGAGGGCGACGCTGCCGCCCATCCAGTTGCGGCGCAGGCCGAGCGAGCCGGAGGCGGGTCTGCCCTCCTTGTCCTCGCCGAAGAAGAGCGCGGCCCAGGCGCTGTCGGAAAATTCGCTCAGCGGCGTGGCCAGAGTGAAGCCGTGCCTTGCGCCGAGGCTGGCCAGGGCCTTTTCGTAGCGGGCGAAGACCTTCTTCTCCGCCCAGGGAAGAAGCCCGCCCTCCTGCAGGGAGAGGCCGCGGTTGGGCGCGACCAGTCTCGGCTCGAAGTAGTCCACCGTGCCGAGGCCCACGCAGCGCGGGCAGGCGCCCTGGGGCGTGTTGAAGGAGAAAAGCTGCGGGCTCGGCGCCGGCATGGAGATGCGGCAGACCGGGCAGGCGGAAGTGGTGGAGAAAATCTTGTCGCGCTGGCCCTCGGGCAGATCCAGCCGGTGCAGGATCATCCTGTCGCCGGCCTCCTTCAGGGCCAGCTCCACGGATTCGGCAAGCCTCGGGCGCATGCCCTGCTTCACCACGAGCCTGTCCACCACAAGGTCGAGGCTGTGCTTGCGGTTCTTGTCCAGGGCCGGCACATCGTCGATAAGCGATATCTGCCCGTCCACGCGCACGCGGGCGAAGCCTCTGGCCTTGAGCTTTTTCAGGCGGTCCTGCTGCGTGCCCTTCTGCAGCTCGACAAGCGGCGCCATCACCAGGATCTTCGTCCCTTCCGGCAGGGAGAGGATCTCCTCCAGAATTTCGTCCGTGGACCTGGCCTCGATGGGGCGGCCGCACTGCGGGCAGTAGGTTTTGCCGAGACGGGCGAAGAAGACGCGCAGAAAGTCGTAGATTTCGGTCACCGTGCCCACTGTGGAGCGCGGATTGTGGGAGGTCGAGCCCTGCTCGAGCGAGATGGCCGGCGTCAGGCCCTCGATCTTCTCCACATCGGGCTTGTCCATCTTGGGCAGGAACTGCCGCGCGTAGGCGGACAGGGATTCAACGTAGCGGCGCTGTCCCTCGGCATAGACGATGTCGAAGGCCAGCGTGGACTTGCCGGACCCTGACGGGCCGCAGATGACCACCAGCTCGTCCCTGGGAATGTCTATGGAGACGTCGTGCAGGTTGTGCTGGCGCGCCTTCTCGACGTGAATGCATTTCGCCCGGTCGTACGCGGGGCGATCCGCCGGCATGAGGCAGCCGTCTCCGTCCGTTCCGTCCTGCCCGGCATGGCAGTGCCTGTCATCGCACATTCTGTCTGTCCCCCTGTCTTTCCGCCGCGGCCGCATCCGCGCGCCTGACGGTCCTGATTCGCTCTTTTCCGTTCATCCGTCTCCGGGCTGTGCGCCCGGTCTCCTGTCCTAGCGCTCCAGCCAGTCCTTCAGCTTTGCCTGGAAGGTCTCCTCGTCGTAGCGGCAGGCGGCATACATGCCGGCCTCCTCGCGCTGTCTGGAAGCCTCGGCCAGAATGATGGCCGCGGCCACGGAGACATTGAAGGACTGAATCATGCCGTACATAGGGATGTAGAGCTCGCCCGTAGCCAGTTCGGCAAGCTCGGGCGCGACGCCGCTGTGCTCGTTGCCCATGATGATCGCCGTGGGCTTCGTGAAATCCCAGGAGCGCAGGGGCCTCGCCGTGGGCGTGCAGTCGGTCACCAGCACCTGCATGCCCGCAAGGGCCGCCCTCAGCTCCTCCTTGTCGCGGTGGCGTCTGGACTGCACCCACTTGCGGGCCGAGGCCGAGGACTTGCGCCCCAGAATGGGAAAGGCCGTGTCCGTGTAGTACAGATGGACGGACTCGACGCCGAAGGCGTCGCAGGAGCGGTAGATGGCCGAGACGTTGTGCGGATCATGTATGTTGGCCAGCACCAGGGTGAGGTCGGGCTGCCTGTGGGAGAGCACGCTGTGCATGCGCTCGCGGCGGTGTTCGGTGGGATTCTTGGGCATGTGCATTCCTGTGAAAGAAACTCTCCGCTTTTGACCGGACCGGCGGAGGATCGGTGTGTCGCTCCTCTCGCGGAGGAAGCGCACAATACGCCTTTTCGCCGGCATAAGCCAGATGGAGGACCTGCCGCGATTCCGGCGGGATGCCGGCGCGGGGACGCTTTGCGGCGACGGCTCCGGAACGGAGAGGGACCCGCCGGCGGACTGCTCTGTCCGTCTGCGGGTCCCTTTGCGAGAGTGCGGCCTTCAGTCCGGACCGAAGCCGGCAAAAAGGCCTGAAAAGGCTCGGTTTAGAAGAAGATGAAGGTCAGGATGATGAACAGGGGCACCAGGATGCCGCAGGACCACATCATGTAGCCGAAGAAGCTGGGCATGGGCACGCCGCGCTCCTCGGCGATGGAGCGCACCATGAAGTTGGGCGCGTTGCCGATGTAGCTGTTGGCGCCCATGAACACGGCGCCGGCGGAAATGGCGGCCAGGGTGTCGCCCAGGGTGGTCATCAGAGTGCTGGGATCGCCGCCGGCGGTGTTGAAGAACACCACGTAGGTGGGCGCGTTGTCGAGGAAGCTCGACAGGGCGCCGGTCAGCCAGAAGAAGGCGGCGTTGACGGGCTGGCCGTCATGGAAGACCAGGTTGATCAGCGGGGCGAGGGCGCCTTCGGTGCCGGCCTTCAGGATGGCGATGGCCGGAATCATGGACAGGAAGATGCCGAAGAAGAGCTTGCCGACTTCGAGGATGGGTCCCCAGGTGAAGCCGTTCGCGAGACGGCTCTGGATGTCGGTGAGCTTCCAGGAGAGGCCGGCGATGATGAGCAGCAGGACGACCTGGAAGACGCTGGAGCCGGCGACGGGCACGCCGCAGACGCTGAAGGCGGTGCCGAGGTCGATGAGGCCGGAGATGAGGACGGTGAGCACGATGCCCACGAGGAGGATCAGGTTGACCTTGCCCTCGAGGCCGAGCTTCTCGTCGGCCCTGGCCGGATCATGCGGCGGAACGGGGCTGCCTTCCTTCTTGTAGAGGACGGTGTCGAGCAGGAAGTAGATGGCAAGCAGGATGATGGCCATGAAGGCGGTCTTCAGGAAGAGGTGCTGCAGGGTCCAGAAGAAGGACACGCCCTTGAGGTAGCCCAGGAACAGCGGCGGGTCGCCCAGAGGCGTCAGGGAGCCGCCGATGTTGGCGACCAGGAAGATGAAGAAGACAATCTGATGGACGCGGTACTTGCGGTGGGCGTTGGCGGCCAGCATGGGACGGATCAGCAGCATGGCGGCGCCGGTGGTTCCCATCCAGCTCGCCAGCAGGGTGCCGATGGCCAGCAGGCCGGTGTTGACGGCGGGCGTGCCCACCAGAGTGCCGGTCAGGCGCACGCCGCCGGCCACGGTGAAGAGCGAGAAGAGCAGGACGATGAAGGGAATGTAGTCCAGCAGGATGGAGTGGGACGCCTCAAAGAGGGCCGTGTCCATGCCGTAGACAAGCCAGCACGGAATCAGGAAGGCCAGGCCCCAGAAAACGGCGATCTTGCCGAAGTGGTGTTCCCAGATATGCGCGAAGAACAGCGGTCCGAGAGCGATGGACAGCAGCATGCAGACAAAGGGGATGACCCACACGACGCCCAGTTCGTTGCCGGGAATGTGCGGCAGATGGTCGGCGGCCAGCAGCACCGAGGGGCAGACCATCAGCGCCAGCAGGCAGAGCCCGGACAGCAGCGAAAAACGTTTCATCAGAAATCCTCCGGTATGGCGAGTGCCAGAGACCCTAAACAAAAAGAAAAAAAACAAAAGATACAGCCTGCCCAGGCGAGTACGCGAACACCGAAAAGCCGGCACACTAGTATGGGCAAAACCAGGCAACACCTGTTGCTGCGCCGCAGGTCGGTCCTGACAGGCGCGCGGAAATGCGGACAGTCTTTCCGCTGAAGCGGCCCTTCCCCGCCCGCGGCGACGCAGTCTCTGCGTCCGAAAGTCCCTGTTTTTCCAATTTCTGGCACTTTAGGATAAACTGCACAAATGTCAAACTTGTGTTTGCGAATTGGTCTGCCTTATTTCCGGCGTCCGTGGGCGTGCGTGTTTTTTCACAAAAGACCGAGAGTAGAATCGTGCACGAAAAAACCGCATTTTCGGTCAGTCCTTCATGGCACTGTCTTGAGAACAGATTTTTATCATATGTTTTTTATGGTATTGTTTAGAAAAAGTCTCTTTTCTGCGACAGGTTGTGCGGAAAAATCTCGCAGAAGAAACAGAAAATGCCGCCGGGCATTTCCTTCTGTCAGCTGACTGTGCATGACTGAAGTATTGTCCGACGGCATTCTTCTTTCTGTGATTTGGTTGAACCAATTCACGGCGAAAGGCCGTCACCGTCTCAAGATAATTTGGCCGGGCAGACTCAGCCCAGCATGGACATGAACTGGCTGTAGGAAAAAATCAGCAGCAGAAGCAGCGGCATGACACCGGCTATGGTCTGCCCCCAGGAGAGTCCGAGCGCCGCGCGGCTGCCGACAAGGCAGGCAACGCAGCTCCAGAGCACGCCCACGATCGTGCCCACGCCGGGAATGATGCACAAAAGCAGCGGCGCCTCGGAATAGCAGAGCACCTGCAGAACCACGGAAAAGTCCACCCCTCTTCCGGCGATCAGCCGCCAGCACAGATAGAGTATGGCCGTGAAGACATAGAGCTGCAGTGTCAGCACGGCGCAGCGCAGAAGCACCGTCATGAGCAGATTGCCGTTGTCCTGCATGAGGGCGGCCAGCTGCTTGAGTTCGGGATCCGTGCTCTCGCCGATCGGCATCAGGTAGTCGAAGAAAAAGACGGTCCAGACATGCTCGATGACGGTCTGCAGCACGCAGACCGTGAGGAAGAAGGCCAGGGCGCGCATCACCGGCCCGGGACGGATGCCCGAGAAGAATCGCTGCGCCGCGAACATGACCCTGAGGCAGGTCTGGTAGAGGGCCGGCGGATAGTCCTGGAAGGTGCGCGCGCATTCCCAGGGATTGAAGCTCCATTCTCCCTCGGATTCCTCGTTCCGCTCGCGCGCCCTGCGCTCCTGCCTGTCCGCGCCGTCGTCCTGCGCGCACCGGCCGGCGGCCTCGCCGCGCGACCGCGCCTGCTCCTCTGTCCGGCTCTCTCCGGAGGCGGTGCCTTCCGTCTCGGCTGAAGGCGTCTTCTCCGGCGCGCTGCCGGCGGCCCCGCCCGTGAACCCGTCCTCCATGTCGGAGAGGCGCACGGCGCCTGGACCGCGCCGTTCGGCCTCGCGGGCAGCTTCGGCCTCCTTTTCCTTCAGCTCCTGCTTGGAAAAGCGAAAGGCCTGGCCGCAGGCCGGGCAGCGGGCGGTCAGAATTCCGTCGGGGATGCGGTCTTCGGGCATTTCACGGGTGCATGAGCAGTGGGGGCACTCTATCTTCATAGTGTGTTTCCTTGGAAGAGCGGACGGCCTGGCCGGCCTGTGTTTCTGGAAGCTGAAAGTGTAGCGGAATGGCCCGTGCACGGCAAGGCTGACGCGGCGCACGGGCTTGTGCACGGCGCTGTCCGCGAGGAGGCCGGCCGCGCCCGGGCCGGTTCAGTCCGGCCGCACGGCGGCGCGGATGCGGCGCGCCTCGTTCATGATGTCCCCGGGATCCGGATTTTTCGCGTACGGGGACGAGACGGTCTTCTGGGCGGCATCGGCCAGTCCTTCGGTGATGAGCCTGTCCACCTCCCCGAAGGGGACAAGGCCCTGCCGTATGGGCATGAGCTCGTCCGCGCAGGCAAGCGGATAGACAAGACGGCCTTCCGCGAGCAGGGACTGATGCTGGCGTATGGCCCGCACCGCGTGCGCGAGAGCCTTCCAGTCCACGCCCTCGCCGCGCCGGGCCGCTTCGATGCGCTTGATATGCCCCTTCAGAAGCCTGTCCGCGCGCATGCGCATCTCTCGTATCCTGATGGAGGCCGCATGCCACTGACCGCCGAGCAGGATGCCGCCGTCTTCGGCCCGACCGCAGTACAGCGGCGCTCTGGCGGCACTGATCAGTTCGTCTGCCGCCGCGCCCAGACGCATGCCGGGGGCCATTTCCCGCACGGCGCGGGCGATGCGCCAGATGGCGCCGAACCTTGTTCCGGTCAGGCCGTAGGTGTTGCCCTGCTTCAGACAGTAGCTGACCAGCTCGTCCGTGGAAGCGAGTCCCAGAAAGGCCGGAGGCTCGGCAAAAAGCCGGTCCAGCGCCGGATGGCGGTGCAGCGTGCAGGACGGCCTGGTCGGGGCGTGCAGAAGGTCGACTGCGCTGATGCGGCCTGCCGCGGCAAATTCAAGCAGCCATCTTTCCAGCGGGAAAATCTCGATGTCCAGGTCCGCGCTGGTGTTGCGCCCTGTTCCCGGGCAGGTGGAAAGGTGCAGCACCTTCTGCGCGTGAATCTCTCCAGGACCATGCGGGGTCTGCGCCGGAAGATAGAGGCCGTGCAGGTCCGTGTCCGAAAGCCCCTCGCGGCGCGTGCCGTAGAGGGTCGAGCCGAAGCGGGTCAGAAAGAGCAGCTCGCCCTCGCCCCGCACCAGCTTAAGAGCGGTCTCTCTCAGATCGGCATCGCTTCTGCCGTCCGCCTCGCGGACGAGGCATCGATCGTCTTCATCGGTCATTGCGCCCCCACAGCGCGAGCAGCGGTCCCGCCGGCATGAGATCCTCAAGGGCGATGTCCACCTTCTGGCTGCCCGCGAAAAGCGTCACCTGATACGGCTGGAAATAGACTCTCACGCCGGCCGGCGTGAGGGCGAGGCTCGCGAAGTTCTCCGGCTCCGGCGCCGTGCCGCTGGCAATGACATCGTCCACGCGCCCGCGGCCCACGCCGCGGGCAAGCGCGGCTCTGGAGCGTTCCGAGAGAATGCTCAGCGCCGCGTCCACGTTTTCAAAGATGTCCACCAGATTCAGCCGCTGCCCGGTGACAAGATTGTAGTTGAGCGTCAGCACGTCCTGGCTCAGCGAGGAGTCGCCCGTGCACATCCACACATCGAAGACAAGGCTGGCCACCCTGTCCGAAGGTGAGAGGAGCGTGTAGCCCGCGTTCAGCCAGGAATCCATGCTCTCTGTGCCGGCCGGCGGCGTGTAGGCCGGGCCCAGCGCCTCCTGCGTGGCGAAGTCGCGCTCGAAGGAGCTGGCTATGTGCCCCGCCCACTGGGCGATGTCGCTGTCCACGGCTTCCAGGCCGAAGGAGGGGTAGCGCAGCGCGATGTCGGGCAGCCCTCTGCGGCCGCTCTTCTCGAGCCGCACATCATAATAGGGTCTGGCACCCAGCATGCCGGCCGCGCCGTTCTGCGGCGACAGGCTGCCCGGGCCGCTGCTGTCGGCCACGAGCATCGCGGCCGCCCAGCTCTCGCCGGCGCCGGCGTTCCAGAGGAGAAAGAGAGGAAAAATGGGAAGAAGGACAGCGGAGAGAAGGGAAGCACGCCATACGCTCTGACGACGCATGAAAACACCTCTGCGGACCGGAGCTGCCGGCCGCCCCCGTAGGCGGGGTAAGGCAAGAAGGAAAGCCGGGACCAAAGACCTGATGCAGACAAAAAACGGACCCCGGCCTGTCCGCGGGACAGGCGGGGTCGCCAGGGGAAAGGCACTATACCCGCTCGTTTTGCGCTGTCAACAGCCCCGGGCGGGGTGGGAAAATTTTTTGTCTGCTGCAGGCCCGGGCCCGTTTCTCTGCCGGCCAGTCCGGCAGCGCCGTGCGCGCACGCGCAAGCTGGCTTCAGGGCAACATCTCAGTTTTCGCCGCTTTTTTTCGCGGCGGCCGTCTTTTTCCGGCCCGTCCGGGCCGCACGGCCTTTCGCGGGTGTTTCCGCACCCTCCGCAGCCTTCGCGGCAGCGGCGCGCCTCGGCTCCGCAGCCTGACCGGGTCCGGTGCCTGTGAGCGAATGCAGGCAGGCGGCGATCTTCGCGGCTCGGGCGGGACCTATGCCGTCGATGGCGGCGATGTCCGCCGGAGCCGCCTGCTGCATGGCCTCGAAACTGCCGAAGCGGTCCCACAGAAGTCTGGCCGTGGCCGCGCCTATGCCGGGCAGGCGCATGAGTTCGCCGGCCATGGCCTCCCTGGTTCTGGCCCGGCGGTGTCTTGTGATGGCGAAGTGATGCGTCGAGTCGCGCACGCTCTGCAGAAAGAGAAGCTCGGGGCTCCCCTCCCTGAACGGCAGGGGATTGGAGCGGCCCGGCACGAATATCCGGTCCGCCACATTGCCGGCCCTGCGGTCGGCATGACCGTCCTCGTCCCTGGCCTTGGCTATGCCGGCTATGGGAAAGAGGCCGCCCTGCCCCGCGTCCCGCAGGGCCCTGTCCACGCAGGCCACCTGTCCGCGGCCGCCGTCGATGAGAAGCAGATCCGGCCAGGGCGGACCTGACTCGAGACGCCGCGCCACCCATGCGTAGAGGGTGGCGTAGTCGTCGCCGCTGTCCGGCATGGCATAGGTGCGCCATTCCCTTCTGTCCGCCTGACCGTCCGTGTAGACGACCATGCCGACCCTGGTCTGGCGGCCGCCCGTGTGGGACACGTCCACGCATTCCAGGCGGGACGGCGGCGCGGGCAGGCGCAGCAGCTTCGCCACTGCCGGCAGCGGGCCGGAAGCCTGGGCGCGGCTTCTGCGCAGAGCCTCCTCGCGGGCGTTGGACTGGGCGATGTCGACCAGCCTGTTGTCGGCGGCATTCTGCGGCGCCACCAGACGGACCGGTCCGCCGCGGCGCTCGGCCAGACTCTGCTCGAGAATGTCCCTCTCCGCGTGCCCTTCCCCGGAACCTTCCTCGGATTCTTTCTCGGACTCCGCGTCCTCCTCCCTGTCCCTGGGCAGCCAGGGCAGCAGAATGCGGGGCGGCGGCGTCATCTCCATGTAGAACTGGGCGAGAAAGCTGACCATGGCCTCGGTGGCGTCGCCGAAATCGAGGCCGCTCCAGAAGAAGGAGCGCCCGTCCAGCACCGCGCCCGCGCGCACGAAGAGCACGCCGAGAGCAAGTCCCTGCTCGGCGGCGTAGAGTCCCAGCACATCCATGTCGCCGCCCTGGGGCAGGACCACGGACTGCTGCTCCACCGTCCTCTCCACGGCCTGGATTTGATCCCGGATGCGGGCGGCCTTTTCGAACTCCAGCTCCTCGGCCGCCTCGAGCATGCGCTTTCTGAGCTCCTCCACAAAATCCCCGGCCCGGCCGGAAAGCACGAGGCAGACATGGTCCACATGCTCGCGGTACTCCTGCGCGGGCACATCGCCCATGCAGGGCGCGAGGCACTGTCCCATGTGATGGTAGAGACACGGCCGCACCCTGTTGCGCATGGCCTTGTCCGTGCAGCGGCGCAGGGGAAAGGCCCGGTGCAATAGCTTCCAGGTCTCCCTGGCGGCCAGGGCCGAGGTGAAGGGGCCGAAGTAGCGGGCCCCGTCGCGGCGGGCGTGGCGGACAATCTCCAGGCGCGGGTATTCGGCCTTCACGTCCAGTCTGAACAGGGCGTACTGCTTGTCGTCGCGCAGCAGGATGTTGTAGTGCGGCCGATACTTCTTGATCAGGCTCGCCTCGAGCAGGAAGGCTTCCTTGTCCGTGGTCGTGGTCAGGTACTCGATGCTGGCGGCATGGGAAAGCATGGCCGCCGTCTTCACCGGCACGCCGTCGGGCCTGAAATAGGAGAGCACGCGGCGGCGCAGCACGCGCGCCTTGCCCACATACAGAACGGTTCCGGCCGCGTCCCTGTACAGGTAGACGCCCGGAACCGGAGGGATGGTCTGCGGATCTGGTCTTTCCATCATTTCTTTCTGAAGGCCGGGCCGGCCGGCGGACGGCTAGTGGCCGGTGATGCCGTACTTCTTGAGCTTGTACTGCAGGAGGCTCTTGGAAATGTTCAGAAGCTCCGCGGCCTTGACCTGCACAAGGTCGGCCCGCACCAGCGCCCTGCGTATCAGGGCCGCCTCAATCTTGTTGAGGGTGTCGGCGAGGTCCAGCTGCACGGGCAGCAGATCCACGGCGCTCTTGAACTGCGACTCCTCGTCCCTGATTTCGGCCGGCAGGTCCTCCTCGCCGATGACGGCGCCGGGCACGAGCACCATGCAGCTCTCCACCACGTTTTCCAGCTGACGGATATTGCCCGGCCAGTCGTAGCCCGTGAGATAGTTGAGAGCCTGAGTGGAGAAGCTCTTCTGCTCGGCGATGCCGTTGTCCTGGCGGTACTTGGCCGCGAAGTGGGCCACCAGCACGGGGATGTCCTCGCGGCGCTCGCGCAGGGGCTGCATCTCAATCTGCACCACATTGACCCGGTAGTAGAGGTCCTCGCGGAAGGAGCCGTCGCCCACCTTGTCGGCCAGGTCCATCTGCGAGGCCATGACAAAGCGCACGTCCACATCGATGGACTGCGTGCCGCCGATGCGCTCGATCTTCCTGTCCTGCAGCACGCGCAGAAGCTTGGCCTGAAGGTCCGGCGACAGGACGCCGAGCTCGCCCAGGAAGAGCGTGCCGCCGTCCGCCTGCTCTATGCGGCCCCGGCGTATGGCCGGCGTCCCGGCAGAGGAGCCGGTCTCGGAGCCGAAGAGCTCCTGATCGAGGGCGTCGGCCGAGAGCGAGGTGCAGTCCACCACCACGAAGGGCTTCTCGCTGCGCGGGCTCGAAAGATGAATGGCTCTGGCCACCATCTCCTTGCCCGTGCCGCTCTCGCCCGTGATGAGCACTGTGGTGCGGCCGGGCGCCGCGCGCTCCACCATCTGGCGCACCTGCACCATGTTTCTGCTGCGGCCGATCAGGGTGTGCACGCCGAAGTGTTCCTGCATGGCCTCCTGCAGCAGACGGTACTGCCTGTGCGCCCTGGAGAGCTCGACCGCGTTGTGGATGGACAGCAGGAGCTCGTCGTTGGAAAAGGGCTTGGTGATGTAGTCGAAGGCCCCGTACTTCATGGTCTCGACGGCGCTTTCTATGCTGCCGAAGGCGGTCATGATAAGCACGGGAATGTGCGGCTGCTGCTTCTTGACCTGGGCGAGTATTTCCGTGCCGCTGACCTTGGGCATCTTCATGTCCGTGATCACGACGTCCACTTCGCTTTCCTGCAGAAAGGCAAGAGCCGTCTCGGGATCATTGATGGCTGTGACCGTGTAGCCCTCGTCCTCAAGGAGCGTCTGCAGAACGAGGAGGTAGTTCTTTTCGTCGTCTATGACGAGAAGGTGCGCGTTTTCCGACATGCGTGTGCCCCCGTGAAATCCGTGTGCCCTCCGCGGACCGGGCTGGTCCGTTCCCGGGCTTGTTCTGTTCGGCCGGCAAGTCTAGCGGAGACCGGCGGCCTGCGCAAATCCGCGCTGCCCGTCTGCCCCGGTCAGTTCTGGCCGGCGGGCTCGGCAGGCCTCGCGTCCATGGGCGCGAGCGGCAGGCTGACCTCGACTCTGGCTCCGCCCTCCTCCCTGTTGGACAGGGACACCGTGCCGCCGTGGGATTCGATGATGGAGCGCACAATGGGCAGCCCCAGTCCGGTGCCGGCGTCCTTGGTGGTGAAGAACGGCTCGAAAAGCTTGTCTATCAGGTCCTGATCGAACCCGGGCCCTGTATCCGTCACGTCCACAATCGCCATGTTGTCCCGAACAAAGCCGTGAATGGTGATGGCGCCGCTTCCGTCCATGGCCTGGCGGCCGTTGACCAGAATGTTGTAGAAGGCGCGGTAGAGCAGGTCCTTGTCTCCCAGCACCCAGAGCTTGCCGTCGAAGGTCTGGTCCAGAGTGATGCCGGCCCTGTTGAAGTCCCCTTCCGCGAAGGCCGTGATCTGATTGAAGACCAGTTCGAGCTCCACCGGATCCTGCCTGGGCTGCCTGGGCCTCGCGTAGTCGAGAAAGTCGTTGACCGTCTGGGACAGGCGCAGCGTCTCGTCGTGCATGGCCTCGAGAAGGCGCTGCGTGCCGCGGTCGGAAGAGCTGGCCGCCCTTTTCTGCAGCAGCTCCGCCGTCGAGCGGATGATGCCCAGGGGATTGCGTATCTCGTGGGCGATGCTCGCCACGACGCGGCCCATGCTCACCAGGCGCTCCGTGCTCTGGAGCTGCTTCTCCAGCTGCATGTTCTTCTGCATGCGGTACTTGAGCACCCGCTCGGCCCTGTGCAGGATGATGCGCAGGAAGGCGAACATGATGACAGAGGAAAGCAGGCACATGACCACGATGGCGGCCTGCATCTGCAGGACCTTGACATAGTCCTCGGTGATGTCCTGCGTGACCTCGAGCACGCCCATGAGCGGCGAATCCACCATCGTGAAGTTGGGCGGGAGGCTGAGGTCCCGCTCCTTGGCCAGAAACTCCTTCACCACCAGCCGCAGCAGGAAGGAGTCACCGCGCAGGGGGAACAGGGCCGTCATGCGCACCGTGCCCGGCTGCAGGGGCCAGTGGAAGGGTATCTCCCAGAGCTTGAGCGAGGATTCCAGCACGGGCTTGGCCGCCCTGCCCTGCAGACAGTCCTCCATGCCCACGGGGTGCATGTCCATGCGGCCGAACTCGCTGTAGTCCGTGGAGTAGGTGACGCCCCTGCTTGTGGGGTCGTAGACGCGCACCCCCTGCACGGGCAGGCCGACGATGACGGAGCGGACCACGCTGTCCATGAGCTCCTGCTGCTTCTCGTTTCTCAGGGAGATGTGGCCGTACTCGCGTATGGTCGGCACCGCGAAGCGCTGGAATATCTGATTGTTCAGGTTGTGCGCCAGCAGCAGGGCCAGCCCCTCCTGGCGCTCCATGAGCGTGCGGCGGGTCTGGTTGGCGAT
Source organism: Desulfovibrionaceae bacterium (assembly GCA_030539415.1). Classification (GTDB taxonomy): domain Bacteria; phylum Desulfobacterota; class Desulfovibrionia; order Desulfovibrionales; family Desulfovibrionaceae; genus Desulfovibrio. The sequence continues at coordinate 5,421 of JAUNSE010000005.1, read as the reverse complement.
GATGACGGAAAGGCCGAGGCTCACGAGAAGCACAACCAGCAGGGAAAGCCAGGAGACGGTGCGCGCGTAGCTGAGGGAGAGTTCCTGCTCGTCCGCGCCCTGAGTCCCTGCCGCCGCTGCGGCGTTCGCGCCGTTCTTTGCGCCAGTCTGTCCTTCCATCGGCCCTCCTGTCCGTCTGCGCTCCGGGTTGGAGCCCGCTCATGATCCGGCATGGCCGCCTGCCCGGGGCAGGACGGCCATGCGCGTTTTGCGCCGGACAGACGTCCGGCGCCGATTCAGCTTAGAAAGACTGCTTTTCCTCGGGCACCTGCAGATAGGCGGCGAGATCCTGCTCTTCCTTCGGATAGCCGGGCTTGCCCAGGCGGGCGTTGGCCAGGCGCTTGCCCAGCTCGACGGCGGGCTGATCAACAGGATTGATGCCCATGAGCCAGCCGGTGAAGATGGTGGCGGCCTCCAGGAGCATCATGAGCTGGCCGCCGGAGAACTCGCCGGCATTGTCCAGGTTGATGTGCACCAGCGGCACGTCGCACTGGGTCAGGGCCATGCGCGTGCCCATGCCCTCGGCTTCGAGCAGGGAGGCGAAGGGCTTCCCGGCCAGGAAGTTCCAGCCCTCGGGCAGATCCTCGGGGAAGACGGGGCCGGAGACGGGCTTGCTGCTGGTCAGGAACAGGCAGGCCTTGTTGCGCAGGCCGTCCAGGAACATCTGATTGACGGAGTGCTGGTCCGTGACGCCGGTGGCCGGGACGGGCATGGTGCCGAGGCCGTCCTTGCCCAGGCTTTCGGCCCAGAGCTGGGCGAACCAGGGGCCGTAGGTCGCGAACAGCGGCTCATAGCAGAAGAAGATGAGGTCGTGATAGCCGTATTCCTCGAGCGCCTTCGCCCAGCAGGCCAGCGCGAAGGAGGGGTGATCCTTGATCGAGGCGGGATTTTCCACCAGCGGTCTGGCCACGGAGGCGGCGCCGTCCAGCAGCGCCTGCCAGTCGATGCCGAGGTAGGCGGCGGGCAGCAGGCCCACGGCGGACAGTGCGGAATAGCGGCCGCCGAGATTGTCGGGCACCTCGAGGCTGCCGAGGCCGTAGGTTCTGGCCTCTTCGCGCAGGAAGCCCTTCTCCTTGTCCGTCACCAGAATCATGTGGTCCTTCCAGGCATCGCCCAGAGCCTTCTGCAGCCACTGCCTGACCAGGAAGTACTGGGAGATGGTCTCTATGGTGCCGCCGGACTTGGAGATGGTCACCACCACAGTGTCCTCGGGCTTGAGACGGGTGAGCCATTCGCCCAGGGTGACAGCGCACACATTGTCCGCAATCCACAGGGACCTGCCGTCATGGCCGGGCATGTCCTGACCGGGAGCGAAGGCGCGCTGCATGGCTCTGGCGCCCAGAGCGGAGCCGCCTATGCCCAGAAGGAGCATGTTTTTGTACTTGCGGGCCTGTTCGGCCAGAGCGGGCATGTCGCGCTGTATGGCTTCGACATAGCCCATGCGCAGGAAGGGAAGCGTGTTGGCCTCGAGTTCGCCGGCCAGACGGGATGCCAGCTCGCCGGCCCTGCCGGCCAGAGACTGCACGTGAGCGCGGGAGACGCGGGCTCCGAACGCTCTCGACCATTCAAGATATGCCATATTTCCTCCAGGAGGGTGCCGCCGTCCGCCTTGCGCGGCTGGCGGCGTCAGTGCGTGGTGGGGAACTCCGCGGCCGGGTCGCTAGGCGGACCTGCCGCAGCATTTCTTGTATTTCTTGCCGCTGCCGCAGGGGCAGGGATCGTTTCGTCCGACCTTGGGGCCGGCATTGCGCACAGGCTCGGGAGCCAGCTGCACGCCGCTGGTGTAGTAGAGTTTGCCGTCCTTCGTGGTGAAGTACGACTGCTCGCCGACCTGATGGAGTCCGTTCGGAAGATAGTAGTAGGCGTAGAAGTCCACATAGGGATTGCCGCGCTCGTCGTCTTCCTCGCTGATGCCGCTTCCCACAATGTTCAGGCCCTGCCACTGCACATCGCTCGCGCGCTCGGCCAGCTGCTCGGCGGTCAGGCCGGGATTCGCGCTGCTCGGCAGCTGCGTGTCCACCAGAAACTGCCACTTCTGCACCGCGTAGGCGCAGTAGCGGGCGCGGACCATGGTCTCGGGATCCCCGGGCCAGGCCGCACCGTCGTGGTACGGCTTGCAGCATTCCTCATACGGCACGCCGCTGCCGCAGGGACAGCCGCCATCCTTCTTGAATTCAGCATGCTCGTGCATCTGTTGTATCTCCTTCCCATGGCCGGGGCCGCGCCGCGGCATGGAATGTTTGCGTCCGTCAGTTCTTTCCGCCGTTGTCTCCGTCCTGCCCGGGCATGCTGTCAGCAGCCTTTCCAGACTGATCGGCGGACCTGTTCATGCATCGCGAGAGCGCCGGACCGAAAAGCCCTCTGCGCATGGGCTTCATCTCGGGCAGGGCTGGCTCCCAGAACGAGATGAGCGATCCCTTCTGAGGAACGCCCCGCTCGCCCTTCACAAAGAGACATTCCGAGATGCCCCCCTTCTCCCTGTCGACGATGACCTTCCCGAGACGGCGCAGCGCGCTGTCAAAGCAGAGGAAGGACTTGCCGGACACCTCGCGCTTGCCGGTCACCGTGAAGACGCGCAGAAGTTCTCCGTCGGGGCGGACCTTGAAGACCTCGGCAAGTCCCATGTCGCGCAGAAGCCTGGAGCAGCGCATGCCCAGGCTGAAGCTGCCCAGAGCGCATCCCAGCCCGACCGCGCCGAGGAAGGCTGCGAGATAGAAGGGATTCCAGCCGGTCGTGCGGCGGACAAGGGACAGCGACTGCCTGTCCTGCTCCTCGGGCGAGCGGGCCACGCTGATGGTATAGGTCTGGAAGGAGGAGGAAGACTGCCCCTCGACGCCGACCGCCAGGGCGTAGACGCCGCTTTCGGCTGTCTCGCTCACATGAACGGTGCCCCGCCACATGCCGGTGCCGAACCAGTAGCTGGAAAAAAAGCCCTCGAAATCAAACGAAATGGGCGCGTCCATGGGAATGGGGAAGGCGCGGACCTCGCTCTCCGAGGCGGGCTTGGACCCCATGGGGCCGGATATTGGTTCGGAAGTGCCGGCCACCATCTCAAGCCTGAAGCTGCCGCCGCCAAGCATGCGTGAAAGAAGTCCGTCCACCAGCACGGCAAAGGCCAGAATGAGCAGGACCGCAGCCACAAGGCCGGTAAGGCGCTGGCGGGCGCGTCCCTGGCTGTACAGCTGCCAGTCGCTGGTCTGGAGAATGGGGGAAAAGGCATCATCGGGCATAGACAGTTCCTTCGGTGATTGAAATGGCTCGTAGCACTCCCCTTAATACTTCTACTTTTGCTCCGGGACAAGCGCTTGCAGCCCCCGCAGGCACCGCGAGCCAATGCATCGGCATGTGCGCGCAAAAAAAGAAAGTGCCGTCAGCTGCGGGGTTGCTGACGGCACAAACTGGTGATTCACGGATTGTCGGGGTGCATGGTCAACATTGCGCGGCAGTCACCGCAGGACCACCCTGCGGGCATATAACCTGTCGTCTTCGGAGCAGATCCGGGCGATGGAAGGAGCAGCAAAAACCAACTCATCAGGGTCGCTTCCGAATGCCGGACAGGCACTTTATCCAGATGCAAGACTGCAAATCGCGATGCTGACACAGGTTGCGGGCTGTGCACCCGTGTCATCTCCGTGTCTCCCAATGAAATATTGTGGAGGAACGGCAGGGGTATTCATTCAGGAACCGGCAGTCTCCGGCATGGCTGGCGCATTACGCTTGCTGTCGTACAGTTCGCTCCAGTACGAACCGCGTGTCTGCGGCATGCCATGAGACTGCATGTGCCTGAATCCTTCTATCCCGAGGGATGGAAAGTGGTTGAAGGTTGATGAAGGTGTGGAGGGGGCTCCCCAGATCGCGATACCGGAGAGCCCAGGTATGGCTACATCTATAAAGTTGATAAATTATTCATCAGGCAGGGCACCTGGTGAAAGATAGTAAAATTGTTCTCATACTTGTTTTTCCAGAGGTGCTGGAAAAACATCTGAAATAGCGAACAGTGGAAAATCGCAGGACCACTTAGGTCATAGCAATCCTTGTGCCATTGCGTGATGCAATCTGATGAAGAATTCTTGATATGCGTGTTTAACTACTTGAAATAAAACAATATCAAAATTTATCAAATCGTTCTGAAAATATTCTCTCCACTCTTTCCTGCGCAATTTTTCATATCGCAGAAAAAGCCTTGCGCCATGCGACATTCGACAAAAAGGTTCTGGCCATATGGGATTTTCAACTTAACATATTTGAATTGCAGATTTTAATTTTTCAAATTTTTCACTGCGCAGACGACGGCATTTGCAGCACTGTGCCTGAAAGAAGCCCCGCAGACTGATTGCGCGAAAAAAGCACGCAGGTTTCACGCAGATTTCGTTTTCACATTCCGAAATTTCATGGCAGACACGCAAGATCACACTGTTCCCCGGCATGGGCAAGACAGGGCGCAGCCTGCGCTTGAAACACGAAAACAAGGACAATTCAGAAAAGTTATGTCATGAATGTGTCCGGCGGCAGAGTCCCGGGAATAACAATTCTGCGCGATATCCGGGGTGACACCCGCTATGCGTGACCCGAGATGAAGCATGTTTCGTGCATGCGCGAATCAACGAAGAGCAGCATCTCAAGCTGTCCTGAGCTGTCTGAACTGATCCGGGATCCCCTCGTGCGCGGACCGTGATGATGCGGACCGCTTGTCAGGCCGGCGCAGCGCTCTTCACTTCAGTCAGACGCTTTGCGGCTGCAGCCCGCGTGGTTCCTGGCGCACGTGAAGACGGATCGCGTTTCAGGAGTCAGGCACGAGCTCGGAAACCATATTGTCCGGCCGACTGCCGTATGCGCAGCGAAAAGCGGCTGACAGGAACGAAGCCCCTTTTCGGCCGCGTCCTGGCGGTGCGCCCTTCAGCTGGCCTCAGTCAGCCGGTCTTCTCCGAGCCCAGGACATTATCAATATATATGTGCGGCTCGCGAAGGCACCCTGAAGAGAGACAGAAGCGGCCCCCCCCCGGGAGGCCGCGCACTTGGGGGCCTCCCACCCGCTGCCGCATCCTGCTGAATGCCGCTGAGGGTGCCACGCGCGGCCCTGAAGGACTTTCATGAGGCTGTTGCGTCTTGAGCGGCAGGCATTGCGCCGCCATCAGTTCCGGTCAGTTCTCGCCGCTGCGCTGAGCCCCTTCGCGGCTCGCCGCCTTGTCTCGAACGTTGTCTCAACACTCCCCGCACATGCTTGTGCGGCATTTGCCCTGCGGGCACAAAAAAAGACCGCCAGTTGCGGAGTTTCTGGCGGTCTTTGGAGGGGTTTCGTCACGTTTGGAAAGTATCCGGGCGCACGCCCTGCTGCATCAGGCTTCCTGCCTTCCGGGTCGGCTCATAACTATGGCCGATGGG
>JAUNSE010000271.1:407-3709 GCA_030539415.1 Desulfovibrionaceae bacterium | reverse complement strand
CCCGCGGCGGAGGTCCCCGCGGTGGTGACATGGGGCGCGGCGGTCCCCGTGGCGGCGGTCCCAGAGACATGGGCCGCGGCGGCCCCGGTGGTCCCGGTGGCGGTCCCCGCTGGTAGAACCTGCACACAGAAGAAGCCGGCCGTCCCGGGCATGCACCCGGAACCGGCCGGCTTGCGGACAGATTTCAGCGGGCGCATGGCCCGCGCAGCAGGCGGATCCTTTCAGGGGTCCGCCTTTTTCGTCTCCGGCGCCGGGCGTGGGTCAGTTCGTACAGGACTGCGCCTGCTCGTGACAGGCTCCGAGTGTCTCAAGGATGATTTCGGCGGCAATGGCCGCGTTGCCGGCAGTGCGCACGCCGCAGGCCTTCTTCTGCTCGGGTGTGCCGTGAATCAGCCCCTTGCTGAGTATGCGGCAGCAGGTGGCGCGATTGGCTTCGACAAAGCGCTCGTGCAGCAGCTTTGCCGACTTGCCGCAGAGTTCCGGCGCCTTGCCGGTTTCCTCGACCCTGCCGAAAAAATAGCCCATGGCCATCTGTCCGCCGGCAAGGGAGCCGCAGAGACACCCCGAGCCGCCCTGGCCCTTGCCGAAGGCCGAGGCCATGCGCACCATCTCCACCGGACAGGACTGTCCGGCCTCCTCGAGCAGGGCCTTGAACACCGCTTCCGCGCAGTTGAGACCCTGCTGGAGATACAAAGCTTCGGCCCTGGCCTTCACCCGCTCGGGGTACGAGCTGTCCATACCGCTGCAGCCCTGTCCGGTCGGGCTGTTCAGCATTGCTTCCCGCATCTTGCATCCTCCTGGAAATTCTGTGTCGCGCCGCGTCCTGTGTCAGCAGAAGACGGTGCGCGGCGGAGTCCTGTACGGCAGGCGCCTGTACCCGGCTGCCGGTATGCCAATCATAAGGGCTGCGTATAATTTATGTCCAGACACGGGCGCGATGCCGCGGGGCAGCTCGCGCGCACAGGCCTCGAGCAGCATGCCCGCCCAGCAGGAGCCGAGACCCAGCGACGGCAGGGCCAGCTCAAGGTAGGCGGCCGCCGTGGCGCAGTCCGTCTCCGAGAGCACGCGCTCCGGGGCGGATATCAGGACCAGGGCCGGTGCGCCCCTGAAGAGGGTGTCCCGGCCGGCGCGCACGCTGGCGGTGTGGGCCGGGTACATGCCGTGCCGCTCCATGACATCGGTCAGGTCCAGAAGCAGGCGCTCCACCTTCCCGCGTCCCAGCAGAATGGTGTAGGCCACCTCTCGGGCGTTGTGAGCGGTCGGCGCATAGGCCGCCAGGGCGAGTGCCCGCTCTATCAGGGATCTGTCCGGGCTCTCCCTGCGGAAGAGGCGCACGGCCCTGCGCCCGCGCAGCAGGTCTGCCGTCGTCTTGTACGGACAGGGCGGCGCAGCGGGCTCGAGCTCGCCGGCGCTTCTGCCGTCGAGCAGCACGGCCCCCTCGGGACAGATGGCGGCGCAGTGGCCGCAGTGCACGCAGCTGTTTTCTCGGCTGGGATCGATTTCCGGCAGGCCGGCGGTGTTCATGCGCACAAGGCCCAGAACGCAGTCGGCCGCGCACAGGCCGCAGCCCGTGCATCGCGTTGTGTCAATGGCAAAGCTCATCGTTCTCTCCTGTCTGCGCCTCCTTCCGAGCTGTCACGACGCCCCGGAGCCTGGCCGGGCTCCGGGGCGCTACGGACTCATGTCGGGTCAGGAGGGGAAAATCGGGCCGCCCCGGGGTGGAGCCGGGCGGCCCGGGGCGTCTACTGTCTGCCGTTCTCCCTGAAGAGGAGCATGAAGACGGCGGCGGCGAGCATCATGGCCATGCACAGGCCGAAGGCCGCGGAGTAGGCTTCGGCCGAGTAGACGCCGTCCGTCCGGCCGAAGGAGTCGATGATCATGCCGCAGACATTCTGGAACAGGGCGGCGCCCACGGCTATGCCCATGTTGAGGCCGCCCACGGCGGTGGCGGCGAAGCGGGGCTCGGTGGTTTCCTTGACGCAGGCGAAGCAGACCACGAAGAAGCCGCCGGTGGCGCCGAAGAGGAAGAAGAGGGCATGGAGCATGGCCGGAGAGGAGACGGCATCGGTGAAGAAAACAAGGGGAATGTAGGCCGCGGCGTGCATGAGAATGCCCAGGATGAGCACCTTCTTTCTGGAGCGGACAATTTTGTCCGAGAGCCAGCCGCTGACCGGGCAGCCGCAGATCATGCCGATGGTGAAGCACATGACGATGCCGGAAGCCGCGCTCTTGCCCAGGCCGTAGACATCCTGCAGATAGGGGCCGGACCAGAGGCCCCCCACGTTCATGAGCGTGCCGTAGTACAGGGTGCTGGCGATGGTGACGAGATAGAAGCGGCGGGTGGTGAAGACGACCTTGAGCGCCTCGCCCATGGAGACGGCCTTTTCGGGACCGCAGGCAGTCTGGCCGACAGGCTCGAAGCCGCATTCCTTCGGGGTGTTGCGCAGCACCACCCAGGCCAGCAGTCCGGAGAAGAGCGTGTAGGCGGCCACCATCCAGAAGGCGTTGCGCCAGCCGGCCTCGCCGATAAGCAGATTGAGCGGCGCGGTGGAGAGCAGGGCGCCCAGATTTCCGACGGCCAGCAGCACGCCCGAGCAGGTGGCCAGCTCGTTGGGGTAGAACCAGTCGGAAAAGATCTTCATGGCGCCCACAAAGACCACGCTGACGCTCAGGCCTATGATGAAGCGGCCCAGGGCCAGGACAGACAGGCCGTTCCCCATGACGAAGACGGCCGTGCCGATCGAGGCGCAGACAAGGCCGATGGCGATGATTTTGCGGGGGCCGAAGGTGTCCGAGAACAGGCCGGCCGGAATGCATCCCGCGGCCTGGGCCCAGAAGTACATCGAGGCCATGATGCCCAGATCGGTGGCAGCCAGGCCCAGCTCCTCGGCCATGACCGGGCCCACGATGGCCGGGGCCACCCTCTGGAAGAAGACCACCAGATAGCCGACCGAGATGGCGAGGAAAAGAATGACGCGCTTTCTGCGGTAGGCGGCATCGCCGGCCGGCTTACCCGCGCAGAGGCTCGACGACGAGCCGTCCCTGCTCAAACCGTAGTGCAAAACTTTCTCCGTACTCATTGAGAAACTCCCTGTCTGCGACAAATCTGACGCCGTCCGCGTCCGTGCTTTCGTCGTTTTCCGTCTTGGTGTCTATGCCCGGACCAGGCATTTTCTGTATGTGTCAGCCTCCGCCAAGGACATATTCCCTGAGGCGCAGGCAGGCATCGGGCCCCTCGCCGTCCAGCAGGGCGGCGAGTCTTTCGCTTACCGCCGTGTCGGCCGCGATTTTGAGCAATTCAC
>JAUNSE010000271.1:0-397 GCA_030539415.1 Desulfovibrionaceae bacterium | reverse complement strand
GAACGGCCTTGTCGGCCTCTATGTGCAGCATTGCAGTGCGCTCCTTGCTCTGGTGATGGGTTCGGGGCCCCGGCGCGGGCCGCGTCCGACGGAGGCGCCCGTCAGGAGACAATTTCCGTCTGCAGACCCGCGTCCGCGAAGCGCTTCAGGGCGGCTCCGAGCTCCTCGGGCGCATATTCGCGCACGGCCGGCTCGGGCAGGTTCAGGGCCTGGTACTTGTTTCTGCCGAAGAAATGACAGGGCAGCACGTCCACGCGGCGCACGTGATGCGGCAGGAGCAGGCCGGCCATGGCCCGGATGTTTTCCTCCGTGTCGTTCATGCCTGGCATGAGCGGCACGCGTATGCGCAGCTTCTCCGGACACTCGGCCAGGGCCAGGCGCAGGTTCTTCTGTATTG
>JAUNSE010000270.1 GCA_030539415.1 Desulfovibrionaceae bacterium | reverse complement strand
GTCCACGCGTCAGCTCCTGCTGTCCCGGGACTGCTCCGTGCGGGGAAAGCCCTGCAGCGGAGCGCCCAGGCAGGGCGTGCTGTGATGCATGCGGCCCTGGGTGTAGAGCTCGACCAGACTGTCGCGCACAAAGTCCGGCACCAGGCCGTCGATGGAGCCGCCGTGGCTTGCCGCGGCCTTGATGATGCTGGAGCTCACGTAGAGCCACTGATAGTCGGTCATGAGGAAGACGGACTGTATGGTGCGGTTGAGGCGGCGGTTCATGAGCGCCAGCTGGAATTCGTACTCGAAGTCGCCGGTGGCGCGCAGACCGCGCACAATCGCGCAGGCGCCGTACTCCCGGCCGAAGTCGACGGTCAGATTGCCGTAGGGGCGGACCTGGACGCGGTCGCCCAGATCGGCAAGGGCCTCGCGCACGAAGGCGACGCGCCTGTCCAGGGAGAAGAGCGGATTCTTGCCCGCGTTTTCGGCCACGGCGACAATGACGCTGTCAAAGACCGTGAGGGCGCGGCGTATGACGCTCAGGTGCCCGTTGGTGATGGGGTCGAAGGTGCCGGGATAGATGGCCGTCCTGGGGCTGCCCGCTTCGTCCTGGCCGGTTTTGCGGGCCGGCGAGGGGATGCGGACAGGTCTTTCGGGCTCGCGGCATCCGCCGAAGGCGTCCTCCAGGCGGCGCTGCACGTATTCCGGCACCAGGCCGTGCACGCTCGCGCCGTTCTTTGCCGCGTTCTTGACCATGGTCGAGCTGATGAACAGCCACTGATAGTCGGTCATGAAGAACACGGTTTCGACGCCGCTTTCAAGGCGGCGGTTCATGAGGGCCAGCTGGAACTCCAGCTCGAAGTCGGACACGGCCCGCATGCCGCGCAGGATGGCGCTGCATCTGCGCTCGACGGCATATTTCACGGTCAGCCCGGTGAAGGGCACGACTTCCACATTGTCCAGACTCTCCACCGAGCGGCGCACCATGTCCACCCGCTCCTCCTGAGTGAAGAGCGGCGTCTTGGGCGTTCTGTCGGCGACGGCCACGATGATGCGGTCGAAGACCTGCAGGCCGCGGCGGATGAGGCTGAGATGTCCGTTGGTGACTGGATCGAAGGTTCCCGGATAAAGGGCGACGCGCATTGTTGTGAACTCCGCTCTGCCCGGGCGGGCAGAAAACACAGTCCTCCCCGGGCCGGTCCGGCCTGCGGGGAGGTTCATGGAAAATCGGCGGGACTGTCTTCAGCCGCGTGCGGCTGCCCGAAGCCGCCGGTGGCTATGGCAGGTCTTCGGACCCGCCGTCCATCCTGCACACAAGGGTGTTCGTCTGCCCGAAGTTGCGCTGGGTGACAAGGCTCAGCCCTTCCGGCAGGGTCAGGCTGAGTCCTTCCTCCACCTCGACGCAGACAAAGGCGCCGGGCGTGAGCCAGCCGCACTGGCACAGCGCGTCAAGGGAACTCTGCGTCAGATGCTTCCTGTAGGGCGGGTCAAGAAAGACCACGTCGAAGGGGCCGCCCACATTGCGGTCCGCGCCCTTGACGCGGCGCAGGAGTTTGAGCACGTCCTCCTGGACCAGAAAGGCGCGGCCCTCGAGACCGAGATCGCTGATATTCTCCCTGATGCAGCGGCAGGCCTTGGGCGACAGTTCCACAAGCCACGCCTTTTCGGCACCCCGGCTCAGCGCCTCGAAGGCCAGGGAGCCGCTGCCGGCGAACAGGTCGATAACCTGGCAGCCCTGCCAGTGCAGACGGTGGGAGAGAATGGAGAAGAGGGCCTCGCGCACCCGGCCCATGGCGGGGCGGTATCCCTCCCCCTCCACGGTGCGCAGGCGGCGCGAGCCCAGTGTTCCGGAAACAATGCGCATATGCTGTATTCTTGAATCAGGCGGGGACTCAGGCGAGCCCCGGAAAGAGGATCAAAGCTTGGAGAGCAGGCGGGTCATGGCGTAGTCCATCTTGGCCAGAGCCTCCTGCAGGGTCGTCTGCTCCTCCCAGGGACGCTGATCGATGTCGGCCAGCCTGTCCTTGAAGAGGTCCCACTTGCGCTCCAGCTCGCCGGTGAGGAAGTCCCAGTTGACCTTGGGGTAGGCCTTGCCGGTGTTGAGCTCGATCTGCTCCACGCTGCGGCCCTGCAGGGTCATCTCCTCCATGTAGGCGGGGATGATGGGCTCGAGACCGTAGCGCTCCTTGATGAGGCCGGCGAGCATGGTCTGCGCCTTGAGCTCGCCGTGCACAAGAACGACCTGCGGCTTGGAATAGGCTACAGGGGCGAGCCAGTCAAGCAGCTGTGTCTGGCCGGCATGGGCCGAGAAGCTGTTGATGCAGTACAGCTTGGCCCGCACCTCCATGTCCTCGCCGAAGAGCGTCAGCTTCTTGGCTCCGTCGACAAGCAGGCGGCCCGGAGTGCCCGCGGCCTGATAGCCCACGAAGACGATGCTTGCGCCGGGACGCCAGATGTTGTGCTTCAGGTGATGCTTGATGCGGCCGGCGTTGCACATGCCGGAGGCGGAGATGATGATGGCCGGCTTGTCGTAGGAATTGATGGCCTCCGACTCCTCGCGGGTCAGCGTGTAGTGCAGGTTCGGCAGCTCGAAGGGATCCTCTCCCTGATTGAGCAGGGCGATGGCGTTCTCGTCCAGCAGTTCGCGGTGATGGCGGAAGATCTCGGTGGCGCGGATGGCCAGCGGAGAATCCACGAAGACGGCGATGTCCTGAGGCAGACGCCCCTCCTTGCGCAGTTCGTGCAGGCAGTAGAGCATCTCCTGGGTACGCTCGATGGCGAAGGCCGGAATGATGACCTTCTCGCCGCGGGCGTAGCTGTAGGCGATGGCCTTGGCCAGCTCCTCGGTGCTCATCCTGGCGTCCTTGTGGTTGCGGTCGCCGTAGGTCGACTCCATGAAGACGTAGTCTGCGGCCGGAGGCGTTTCGGCGTCGCGCACAATAAGGGCCTGGGGGCGGCCTATGTCGCCCGAGAAGATGAGCGAGGTGACCTTGCCGTCCTCCTCGACCTCAAGACGGATGGAGCCCGAACCCAGAATGTGGCCGGCCTCGTAAAAGACGGCGCGGATGCCGGGAGCGGGGCGCAGCTCCTCGCCAAGAGAGACGGTCTGCACCAGCTGGGCGGTCTTCTTGGCGTCGTCCGTGGTGTAGAGGGCGGCCGGAGGATTCTTGAGACCGCGGCGGCTGTACTTCTTGGCTTCGTACAGGGCTTCCATCTCCTGGATGTGGGCGCTGTCCTCGAGCATGATGGAAATGAGCTCGCCGGTGGCCTGAGTGCAGTAGATGTCGCCCTTGAAGCCGTTCTTCACCAGCATGGGCAGCAGGCCGGAATGGTCTATGTGGGCATGGGTGAGCAGCACGAAGTCAATGGTCTCCGGGCTGTAGATGGAAGCGTCCCGGTTGCGCTTCTCGATGGCCTTGTTGCCCTGATGCATGCCGCAGTCGATGCAGAAGCGCCGTCCGCAGGCCTCGATGACAAAGCAGGAGCCGGTGACTGTCTGCGCGGCTCCAAGGAACTGAACTCGCATGTGATCCTCCGTGGTCCTCCGGACAGGCTGGCAGGGGGAATGCCTGGTGCGGCATCGGGTGTGCGCGTCCGGTTGTGCGGGCCGCCCGCGAAGAGCGCGGCGGCCAGGGGATGATCCGCTCCAAGGCGAATCTGTGGAGAGTTTACTGTTTCTATACTACCTCCACAGTAAAAAAGGCAAGAGCAGCATGCAAAGAAATGTTGCCTGAGTG
>JAUNSE010000269.1:1074-3722 GCA_030539415.1 Desulfovibrionaceae bacterium | reverse complement strand
CCACTCTCCTCTCCCTGTCTCCTGCCGGGCGGAACAGAAGAAGGGCCGCGGTGCCTGACCGCGGCCCTTCGACTGCATCCGGGAAATTCGTCTAGCCGAGCACCTTGCGCAGCTTTTCGGCCATGGCGTTCATCTCGTCCATGCTGTCGTACTTGCCCTGCGGCCAGAGATCGAGACCGTCGCCGGCAAAGCGCGGGATGAGATGCCAGTGCAGGTGATCGACCATCTGACCGGCGTCGCGGCCGTTGTTCTGCACGACATTGATGCCGGTGCAGCCGGTCACGTCCTTGATGGCCTGGCCGATGGTCTTCATGGCCGCGAGCACGTCAGCGCCGATGGCCGGGTCAACACCGAAGATATCCTTGCAGTGCTTTTTGGGGATGAGCAGGGTGTGACCCTTCTGGCAGGGATTGAGATCCAGGAAGGCCAGCAGGGTGTCGGACTCGAAAACCTTGGAAGAAGGCAGCTTGCCTTCGGTGATCATGCAGAAAATGCAGTCGTCCATAATCGTCCTCTGTAAAGTGTGTGTCAGATATGGGGCAGCCAAGGGAAGAATGTGGAAAAGTGCCCGCAGCGGGAGATGAAGGAAGCTGCGCTACATCCTGTGCGCACCCTTGCCCACGCGTCCGGTCTCGTGGCGGTTGCGCCCGGCCTTGGCGAAGGAGGACGGCGTGGGGAGGTCGATGCGCTCCCTGTGCCTGTCCTCGATTTCGGCGGCGCTCGGGCCGGCCTCGCCCAGCGGGGCGGCAAGGCCGCAGCGGGCGAGCTCCAGGCAGGCTGCCGCCAGACGGGCACCCAGGACATGCTCCTGCACCATGGCCTTCTGGGCGTTGGCGCCGCTTTTCGCCAGGGCGGTCGGCTCGTAGACGGCCACACGGGTGTTCTGCTCGAAGGCCGGGCCGTAGCTCATGCCCATGAGCGGCCAGCGCCAGCGGCCGAGCTTCTCGTCGAAGCGGAAAATGTAGATCTCCACGGAGTCCATTCTGTCAGTGGCCAGTGCCGCCTTCTTCGTGCCTGCGGCATCGGTGAACTCCATCAGCATGAAGGCCTGGGGCAGGGGGCGGATGGCATTGTCCGCATCGAAGAGGCCGGGTCTGGTCTGCTCGGGGCGCTTGAGCAGAGCCTCCTCGATTTCCGCCTCGCTGCCGCACTCATAGACGGTGGCACGGACCAGCCGGTTTCTGAGCTCGTCCAGCGTTTTCCAGGTGAAGTCGGCGCCCTGACGGCGCAGAGGCAGAATATCCTGCGTGAGCTGATGGACGAGAGCTTTTTGCCACATGAAAAGAGCCTTTGTCTGGCCCCGGAAATGACGCTGGGGCGGTGAACGGAAAGCGGGCGCGCCCTGCCGGCGGCCGCGGCCGGCGCTGACAAGTCCGGCTGATCAGGCAGTTTGGCAGAAGGCGGGCGGTTTTGTCCAGAAAGAAGGCGGCGCGGCTGCGGCCGGCCTCACCGCCGCCGGTCTATTTGCCCCTGCGGAAGGGAAGAAAATGGCCGATTACGCTGCCCGCGCCCTGCACGGCCTTCTTTGTCGCATCAATTCCGCCCGTGACAACGGCGGCTCCTCCCCTGACAACTGTGGAAGTGGCCGAGACGGCAGCATTCCCAACGGCTTCCGCGCCCTGCACGACCTTTCCTCCGGCGGCGGAGACAGTGCCGCCGACAGTTCTGACGGCCGAGACAGCGGCATCACCCACCGCCTCGCCGCCGCGCTTCACCATGGAGCCGGCTGAGGAGACGGTGTCGGAAACAGTTCTGACGGCCGAGACAGCGGCATCGCCCACGGCCTCGCCGCCGCGCTTCACCATGGAACCCGCAGAGGAGACGGTGTCGGAAACGGTTCTGACGGCCGAGACAGCGGCATCGCCCACCGCCTCGCCGCCGCGCTTCACCATGGAACCCGCAGAGGAGACGGTGTCGGAAACCGTCTTTGCGGCCAGCACTGTGGCGCCGGCGGTGGTCTCCACCCCCGTTCCGACAGCCTGCACCACGGCCGTGCCGCCGCGCGCCACCATGGAGCCGGCGGAGGAGACAGTGTCGGTAACGGCCGAGGCGACGGTCTGGGCCGCGCCCTTGGTCTTCTCGACGCAGTTGTCGGCCACGTTGAAGGCCATGCCCTTGACCTGATCCTTCAGGCCGATGGTGATGTCGCCGAGACATTCCTTGGACAGGGCGAGCATGGCCTGGGTGATTTCCTTTGTGGACATGGAGCGCGAGGCGGGCTCGTCCAGGGTGGCGAAGCGGAAGGCGTTCTTGGTGAGGATGCCGGCCCGCACGGCCAGCAGGCCGTTGGCCGCGCCGTCAAGCATGGAGGAGGTGAAGACGTGCATGGCATTGCCCATGAAGGGGACCGATGTGCCGGCCATGTGCGGCGCCACGGCGGGAAAGAGCGAGTTCATGGCTTCGGTCACGGTGCTGGGAATGTCCAGGGCGTCGATGGAGAAGGCGATGAAGGCGGAGGAGGAGACCGTGCTGTAGACGCTCCAGATCTCGGCCGGAGTGGGCCGCTGATTGTAGACGCGGGAGATGCGCCAGACCATGCGCGCAAGGGCGATGAAGACAATGAGGGCGTCCAGACGGCCGTTCTGGGAGAGGGCCGTGCCGAGGAAGATCTTGCGGCTGTCGGAGCGGATGATTTCCTCGGCCTTTTT
>JAUNSE010000269.1:0-1064 GCA_030539415.1 Desulfovibrionaceae bacterium | reverse complement strand
TCACGAATTCCGGGTCGCTCGTCGAGACGCCGCCGGCGCGCACGAGTTCGTTCTCGCGCAGACGTCTGCGCATTTCCCCGGCAAAGGCGTCCATCTGCTCCGGCGTGGGGTTGCTTCTCAGAATGAGCTTTGACCTTTTCGGGTACCAGGCAAGAAAGAGCAGGACAAAGCCGAGCACTTCAACGCCTGTCAGGACAAGGAAGACAATCCAGCCGGTGCCGGCTGTCCAGGATTCGGCGAACTGCATGGCAAAGCCGTTGAACTGGAAGAAGAGGACGGCGAGGGCGAAGAGGCAGAGTATGCCCACAAATTTGAAGAAGCGGAGTATGTAGGCCATGGATTGTCCCTCATGAGGCAGGCTGCGTGCGTGGAGTGGGGGAAGCCGGCGTTATTGCCGGCGCAGGATGCGGAAGGGGCGGGAAGCGGATGAGGCCTCCGTTCCTCTCTCCCTGAAAATAAGTTTGTTCGAACGGCTGTGAAGATTTTGTGAACATTTCCTGTTCGGACAGACGGTTCAATGCCGGCCGGGCATGGAGAAACTGTTCCGGCGCACCGGTCCGGCTCATTCTCTGTCCTTCAGAAAGATACCGAGTTTGGCGCAGCGTCTGTGAAAGGTGCGCAGATTGACGCCCAGTTTGGCTGCAGCCCTGTCCTTGCGACCGCCGCAGGCCCTGATGGCGGCCAGAATGCAGTTCCGCTCGGCCTTTTCCATGTACAGGGCGAGATTCAGATCCTCGTCTGGCGCGGGAATCTGTTCTGAAAACTCCTCTCCCCTTTCTTCTTCGTTGAGGAAGCGCAGCTCTCCAGTCGCGGCATAGCGCAACACAACATTCTGAAGTTCGCGGACATTTCCCGGCCAAGAATGCCGCAAAATGCGGCGCGACAAAGTCGCATCAAGCGTGGGTTTTGGCAGGCTATGCGCCGCCGCCGCCTCACGGGCAAAATGGCGGACGAGGTCGAGCGGATCATCCCCTCGCTCGCGCAATGGCAGAAGATGGAGGGCGCCTGCGGTAAAGCGATGGTAAAGATCGGCCCGCAGCACGCCCTGATGGATCAGATCGGCG
>JAUNSE010000268.1 GCA_030539415.1 Desulfovibrionaceae bacterium | reverse complement strand
GGCCGCTCCCGACGCTGCCGCCGTCATCGCTCCGGAGAAGACGCTGACCTACGGCGAGCTGGCCCGCCGCGCCGCGGCCGTGGCCCTTGCCCTCAAGGGGCGCGCGGCGCCCGACGAGCTTGTGGCCGTGGCCATGCACAAGGGCTGGGAGCAGATTCCCGCGGTGCTGGGCGTGCTTGCCGCGGGCGGGGCCTACCTGCCCGTGGATCCTGCGCAGCCGGCCGAGCGCCTGGCCATGATTCTGGAAGACGGCAGGGTGCGCACCGTGCTGACCCAGTCCGCGCACGCCGATGCGGTGGCCTGGCCCGACAGTGTCACCGTCCTTTCCGTTGACAGTCTGGGCGAGGCCGATCCGGCCGTTCTGCACGAGCCCTGCCCGGCCGCGCCCGAAAACCTGGCGTACGTCATCTACACCTCCGGCTCCACCGGCGCCCCCAAGGGCGTCATGATCGAGCACAAAGCCGCCCTCAACACCATCATGGACATCAACGGCCGCTTCCATGTCGGCCCGGACGACAGGACCATGGCCCTTGCCAGCCTGAGCTTCGACCTGTCCGTGTGGGATGTCTTCGGCACCCTGGCCGCGGGCGCGGCAATCGTCCTGCCCGACGCGGCGCGGGAAAAGGAGCCGGCCCACTGGCTCGAGGTGGTGGAAAGGAACCATGTCACCGTCTGGAACACCGTGCCGGCCATGATGCAGATGCTCTCCGAGTACCGCGCCTCGGTGCGCGAGGGCGCGGAGAAGGGCTCCATCCGCCTGGTGCTGCTCTCCGGCGACTGGCTGCCGCTCGGCCTGCCCGATCAGATCAGGTCGCAGTTCGACGCCGAGGTCATCAGCCTGGGCGGCGCCACCGAAGCGGCCATCTGGTCCATCCTGCATCCCGTCGGGGAGGTGGACCCGAAGTGGAAGAGCATTCCCTACGGCCGTCCCATGCTCAATCAGCGCTTCCATGTACTGAACGAATTCCTGCAGGACTGCCCGGACTGGGTGCCCGGGTCCCTGTGCATCGGCGGCATCGGCCTTGCCCGCGGCTACTGGCATGACGAGGAGAAGACGGCCAGGGCCTTCTTCACCCATCCGGTCACTGGCGAGCGCCTCTACCGCACTGGAGATCTGGGCTACTTCCATCCGGACGGCACCATCCGCATCATGGGCCGCGAGGACAATCAGTGCAAGATCAACGGCTTCCGCGTGGAGCCCGGCGAGGTGGAGCATGCCATCCGCGGCTATGAGGGCGTGCGCGAGGCTGTCGTCCTGCCGCTCAGGGAGGGCAGTGCCGAGCATTTGGTCGCCTACGTGGTGCCCGAAGGGGAGAGCGGCGGCAGCCTCGCCGCCACCCTGCACGAGGGCACGGCCGAGCGGCGCGCCTCCTGGGAGGAGATTGTCGGCTACGACAATCAGCTGGAGAAGATTTCCGCGGCCGAGGTCAAGGACGCCGCCTTCTACGCCCTGAGCGACTCCCTCTACGAGGCCGCCATGCAGGCCGCCCTGTGCGACCTCGGCTTCTTCACCAGCGTCGGAGACGTGCACTCCATCGACGAGATCATCCGCCACGGCCGCATCAGCCCCCGCTACAGCAAGTGGCTCGCCCGCGCCATGGCCATCCTGGTGGAGAAGGGCCTGGCCGTCCGCGAGGGCGACCGCTGGCGCAGCGTGAAGCTCTTCGAGTTCCGCACGGCCGGGGATGTCAGGGCCCGCTTCGAGGGCACCGGGGTCAACGACTTCATGTTCAACACGGCCCTCAACCTGGCGGATCTGCTGCGCGAGCGCACCCATTCGGCCGAGCTCTACGCCTCCAGCGAGGCCAAGGGCCTGTACCCGACCATGTTCAAGAGCTCGAACCGCCTCATCGCCAACGCCCTGAAGCTCATGGAGAGCGAGCCCCGCGAGGGCCTCATGAGCGTCCTGGAGGTCGGCGCAGGCCACGGCGGCACCACGCAGGGCCTCCTGCCGGCTCTGGACGGGACCAAGTCCCGCTATGTCTTCACCGACATCTCCAACTACTTCCTGAAGAACGCCCAGACCAATTTCGCGAAGTACGACTTTGTCTCCTACCAGCTCTACAATCTGGACATTCCGCCGGAAACCCAGGGACTCGAGCTGCACTCCTTCGACGCCGTGGTGGCAAGCTCCGTGCTGCACGACACCCGCTCCATCGCGAAGACCCTGCACGGCCTGCTCTCCCTGCTCAAGCCCGGCGGCATCCTGTACATCGTCGAGCAGACTCTCTTCCTCAAGTGCTTCGACCTCGGCATGGGCATACAGCAGGGCTTCGACGTCTTCGAGGACACGGACCTGCGCCCGCACAATCCCCTGCTCTCGGCGGAGCAGTGGTCCAGATGCCTGCTCGAGACCGGCTTCGAGAGCGTGCATGTCTATCCCAAGCTCGACAAGAACTTTGTCAATCTGGACATAGACGTGCTCTGCGCCAAGGCGCCGGACGATCTGCAGGTCTTCGACACCGCCGCCCTCGAGGCGCATCTGGCCGGGCGCCTGCCGGCCTACATGATCCCCTCGCGCTACATCTGCCTCGACGCCCTGCCCCGCAACCGCTCCGGCAAGGTGGACAGGCAGGCCCTGCCGAAGCCCGGCAGCCTCATGCAGGAGCGCCGCGTCTACGCCGCCCCGCAGACCGACACGCAGAAGCGTCTGGCCGAAATCTGGTCCGAGGTTCTCAATCTCGAAACCCCCGGCCTCAAGGACAACTTCTTCGAGCTCGGCGGCGACTCTCTCCTCGCCACCGTCCTGATCGCCCGCGTGCACAGGGTCTTCTCGGTGGAGCTCTCGGTGCTGGACATCTACACCGCCTCCACCCTCGAGGACATGGCGCGCCAGATCGACGCTCCGTCCAGAGGCAGCCAGGGGCAGCTCGTGCCCATCCAGCCCGAGGGCGACGGCAATCCCTGGTTCTGCCTCCCCGGCGCCGAGGGCTCGCTCATGACCTTTGCCGAAATGGCCCGCTGCATGAGGCCCGCGACCCCCATGTACGGCTTCAGGCCAGTGGGCGCGGACGGCAGGGAGAAGCCGCTGACCCGCATCGAGGACATGGCCGCCCGCTGCATCGAGAGCATGCGCGCCCAGCGTCCCGAGGGCCCCTACAATCTGATGGGCTTCTGCATGGGCGGCTTTGTGGCCTACGAGATGGCCGCCCAGCTCGAGCGGCAGGGCATAGCCTCCCGCGTGGTGCTGGTGGACTCGCACCTTCTGCCGCGGGAGGTCTGGGCCGACGAGGTGCGCTCCCTCGTCATCTACACGGGCCTGTTCGGCGTGCCCATGGCCCTCATCGCCGGCGTGGACTCCGACCCGCAGCTCTCGGCCCTGAACGCCATCTCCAGGGACCGCGAAAAGCGCCTCGAGCCTGTGACAAGCCTCGAGGAGATCGCCGCCATGCCCGCGGACGCGCGCCCTGGCGAAATCTTCCGCCGCATAAGCGCGAAGGGCTATCTGGAAGGCATGACCGAGGAGGGCTTCGCCAGCGGCTACGCCGTGCTGCGGGCCAACATGGACGCCATGCACGCCTACAACCCGCCCAAGAGGGACGTCCGCGTCGACTTCTTCCGCGCCAGCGGCAATCCCATCGGCGGCCCGGACGGACGCGCCTACTGGTCCGCGGTCTGCGACACCCGCGTGACCGATGTGGACGGCACCCATCTCACCATCATGACCGGAGAGGCGGTCCGCAAAATCGCGGACACCATCCGCCGGAACTGAAACTGACACTGCCGGCCG
>JAUNSE010000004.1:5082-23293 GCA_030539415.1 Desulfovibrionaceae bacterium | reverse complement strand
TGGGCAAAATTTGTGTGATCGCGAGTCTATCCAACTCGTGTCCACACGCTCTAGCCGGCAAAGCGCATGGCTGCAAGATAGCGGGCGTGGAAGGATGGGTCCAGAGCCGGCTGCAGCAGTTTCGCCCGACTGCAGAATTCGGCCAGCGTCTCCCTGTCGCGTTCACTCGCCGCCAACAGGCAGGCGCCTTCTAAAGAGGTGTTGCCGACCGTCCTCACCCGGGCCGCCGTGCCGGGCGGCACAAAGCCGAGCCGCTCCAGCGTCTGCGGCCGCACATAGCGGCCCAGCGCGCCGGCTATGGCCAGGCAGGCCAGATCCTTCGGAGCCAGGCCGGCCTCCTCCAGCACGCTTTGCACGGCCACGCCGAAGGCCGCCTTGACCTTCAGTATCTCCTCTATGTCCCGCAGCGAGACCCACAGGCTGTCCGAGACCATGAAGCGCGGCACCTGCCAGCTTCTGTCGACGCGGGCCGCGAGTTTGCGCGCCAGCGGCATCATGGCAGGCGGTGTGGCGATGTCCGGCAGATGCCCCTCCTCGTCCATGATGCCGTTTCGGAGCAGCACCTCGATGAGCGACAGGTAGCCCGTGGCGCTGATGCCGGCGGCGAACGTCCCCGGCGAAGGCGCCCGGCCCGCGCTCGTCTGTCCGGCAAGCCCCATGGGGCCGAGCGAGAACTGGGTCAGCACGTCCGGACCGGCCAGCGCGCCGCATTCCAGACCGATGCCTTCCAGCGAGGGGCCGAGCGGCACACTGGTGAGATAGAGACGGCCGTCCCCGGTTACCAGAGCAATCTCGCCGTTGGTGCCGAGGTCCGCCAGCAGATAGGGCTTGGGCGTTCCGCTCCGCTCCAGCCAGAGCAGGCCGGCCGTCACATCGCCGCCCACGAACGGGGCCGGCAGGGGAGGAATATAGACTGGCGGCAGTCCGGGCAGGTCCAGCGTCTCGTGTCCGGCGAGGGACAGGCGGTAGGGCGCTCCGGCCAGCCCCTCGACACTGGTGCCGGCCAGTATCTCGGTCATGGCCGTGTTCGCGGCGGCAACCACGCCTCTGACGGCAGTGCCGAAGGGTGCGCAGCGGTCGGCCAGATAGGCGCGGATGAGCGAGGCCAGGCGGTCTGCGCCCCCGGGCGTGAGCGCCAGGGCAATGCGGGAAATGACATCCGCGCCGGCACCGGCCTGCGGATTGAGGTCCTCGCCTTCGGCCAGCACGCGGCCGTCGCCCTCCGCAAGCATGCGCCAGGCCACGGAGGTCGTGCCGATGTCGACGGCCATGACGCAGGGGACGATGTCCGCCGCAGCCATGGTCCGTCCGGCGCCGCGGCGGGCATCGGGCTTCGCAAGCTCCAGATGCAGCTCGTCCCTGTCAGGAACCTGACAGCGGCAGGCAAGACGCCAGCCCTGACGCACGGCCTCATCGCCCAGTATCTGACGCTCCTCCGGCCCGGCTTCCGGGCAATCGGCCAGAAAGCGGACGCGGCAGCGGCCGCAGCGGCCGATCCCGCCGCACAGGGGCACCGGCTCGACTTTGCCGGAAAGCCAGACAGCCTGATAAAGGGGGCCGCCGGCCGGTGTCTCGATGACAAGGCCGCCCTCTTCTCCAAGCCATGGTCTGTTAATGTATATCTTCATGAAATATCTGCCTGTTACTGTGATTATCCCCGGCTCTGGCCGCCGTTCGTTGCGATTGGCCGGTTTTTTGCATAAATTTTCCTGAGGTCCGTGCAAAACCGCCCCATCATTCTGCCGCAGCGGAGCGTCATTTGGAGTCCACAAGGAAATTGCTGACCCAGGAAGAGCTGGATTTCCTGCTGGCCCCCCCGGACGGGGAGGAGGCCGGCTCTGCTGACGCGGACAAAAAAGACGGGAAAAGAGAGGACTTCGACGCCGTTCCCGAAGACGACTCTGCCGAGTGGGAAGAGGATGATGCGGAAGATGGCGCGGATGGGGAGACCGATCCGGGCGGTGCGGGCCTGTCTGCGCCCGCCGCATCCGGACGCGGACGAAGGGAGTCCGTTCATATTTCTGACAGGCGGGCCCGGAAGGCGGCTCTCCCGGACGACGGCACGGCCATCAGGGCGCGCGCCTTTGCCTCGCTCTTCGAGCGCGAACTTGCCCGGCTGACCGGAGCCTATGTCTGCATCGAGCACCGCTCGGACACTGTGTGCCTTTGCCGCGAGCTTCTGGCCGAGCTGGACGAGCCGGCGGCCCTCGCCCTGCTGGGCGCGGCTCCGCTGGCCTCCCGCCTGCTGTTCTACTGCGATCCCGGGCTTGCCCAGGCGCTGGCCGATGTCAGCCTTGGCGCGGGCGTCCTGCCCGAGAGCAGGCGCACGCTGACCACGCTGGATCTGATCCTGGTGCGCCGCCTGCTCGCCGTGCTGCCGGACTGCCTGGCCGACGCGTGGGACCTGCCCCGCGCCGTGTTCAGACGGCAGGTCGAGCGCGCCGCTGACATTTTTCTGACAGAGCCCAGAGACAGGGTGCGCGTGCTCGGCTTCACCATGGAGATAGAATCCGTACGCGGCAGATGCCTCCTGGCCTGGAGCGACGAGCCCGCTGACAGAGGGGAGCGTTCCGGCCGGTTCAGTAGGTGACCTTCAGCAGCGTGAGCCCCCTGGCCGGCGCCGTGGGCGAAGGCACAAGGGCCATGGAGCGCCCGGCCAGAAAACGCGGTATGTCCCGGGCCTCGAGCCGTCCCCGTCCTATGTCGGCCAGCAGACCGGCCATGTTGCGCACCATCTGCTTGAGAAAGCCCGGTCCGGTGACATCGAGCAGAAGCATGGGGGCAAGCTCGGGCCGCGGCCTGGTCTCGGCAAGCGTGAGGCTCAGTATTTCGCGCACCGTGCTCTCGCGCTCCGTGCCGGCGTTGGCCAGACAGGCGAAGTCATGCCTCCCCTGCAGCAGCGGCAGGGCGCCTTGCATGCGTCCGGCATCCAGGGGGCCGCATTTCCAGACATAGGGAGCGAGCCTAGGCGGCACCGCGCCCCTGTCCTGCCAGAACTGGTAGCGGTAGGTCTTGGTGTGGGCGTCGAAGCGGGCGTGGAAATCCGCTTTCGCGGGCGTCACGCTGTAGACGCTGATGTCGTCGGGCAGCAGGGAGTTGAGCGAGTGGCGCATGTCCTTCATGGCCGCGTAGCGCTCGTCCGGGAAATCGCAGTGGCAGACCTGCTCCTCGGCGTGCACGCCGGCATCGGTCCTGCCGGAGCCGTGCGCCCGCACCGGCTCCCGCGCAAGCAGGGCGAGGGCGCGCTCGAGCTGACCCTGCACGGTGCGCAGAGCCTGCCCCTGCGCCTGCACCTGCCAGCCGTAGTAGCCGGTGCCGACATAGGCGAGCTTCAGGCACAGCCGCATGCTAGTCCCTGCGGCAGAGGCCGGCCGCGTGATTCACCGGGCCGCATCCCTTTCCCGGATTGTAGCTTTCGCGCAGCGCCCTGTTGAGAAAGGCCTGAGCCTGGGTGACGGCCTCGGCCATGCTCTTCCCCTGTCCGAGCCCGGAAGCGATGGCGGCCGACAGGCTGCATCCGGTGCCGTGCGTGTTGCCTGTCTCGACCTTCTTCTGCGGCAGAAGGACGGGGTCCTGACCGGGCAGCACCAGCACGTCCGTCACCGTGTCGGTGCCGGGTCTGTGCCCGCCCTTGACCAGCACGGCGCCAGGTCCGAGGTCGAGAATTCTTCGGCCCGCGGCGGCCTGCCCTTCCACATCGGCAACCGCCATGCCGGACAGCATCTCCGCCTCGGGAATGTTGGGGGTGACGATGTCGGCAAGGGGCAGCAGGTCCCGGATCAGGGAGTCCACGGCGCTCTCCTCGAGCAGACGGCTGCCGCTGGTCGCCACCGAGACCGGGTCCACCACGAGCGGGAAGCTGTGACCGGCGAAGGCCTTCGCCACGGCGCGGATGATGCCGGCGTTGAACAGCATGCCCGTCTTGGCCGCGTCGATGGCGAAGCCCTGGGCGACGGTCTCGATCTGCAGGGAGACAAACTCCGGCGAAGCGGGGAAGATGCCGGTGACGCCGAGTCCGTTCTGGGCCGTCAGCGCCGTGATGGCGCTCATGCCGTAGCAGCCCATGGCCATGATCGTCTTGAGGTCTGCCTGAATGCCCGCTCCGCCGCCGGAATCAGAGCCGGCCGCGGTCAGGATGTTGGGTATGCGCATAATCAGCCTCCATGCCCCGGGTGGGGAAAATCGCTCCGGCAAGATTGCCTGCCGTAATTTTCTGCCTTTGTACGCACGCGCCGCGGTGCAGGCAAGCCCCGGCGCGGGCGGCGCGCGTGGCCGGGGCCGGTACAAAATTCTTGCCTTTCGATGACGGCTGTTTCTTTTGTGCGGCTAAGCTGATATTGTATTCTGTACGGACGAATTCGGGACGAGCCTCCGCATGCCCGGCATGCGGCCCCGTGCAGAGCCGGCCCGCCGGGCCGCTCTCTCCGTTCCCCCGCCGGGCCGCACGGGCCCGTGCATTGCGCTGGAGCACAAGCTGGGCTATACGAGGCGGGCCCAAGCGCAGACTCGTCTCCGAAGTCGTCAGGAGGAAGCATGCGGCGTTTTTATCAGGAAAGCTGGCAGGGAATACCATTCACGGATTTTGCGCACACGCATTTTTTCCATCTTGCCGACGCCAGGTTCTACTCGGTGTTTTACGAGCAACTTTTCCGCCGGTACCAGACCTGGGACGACCTGCCCGAGACCTGGAGGAAGAACAAGGCCGCCGACGCGGCATGGCTGGCAGACAGGCTCAGAGCCAGACAGAAGGCCGATCCGGACGGCACGCTGCGCGTCCTCTCCATCGGCAGCGGCGTGGGCTACATGGAGCGCATGCTCATCCGCGAGATGCACGGCGCCGTGGAGCTTTATGTCAACGAGCCGAGCACGGTCTGCATGAAGTGGCTGCGCCGCCTCATCCCCGCCGACAGAATCTTTATCGGCCAGCCGCCGGACTGTCTCTCGCCGGACATCTCCTACGACATGATCTATCTGTCCGCCGTGGACTACGGCATTCCCCAGGCCCAGCTCGAGCACACGCTTGAAATGCTGCGCTACATGCTCCGGCCCGGCGGCGAAATCATCTGCCTCTCCGCCTCCCTGCTGGAGGAGGAAGGCCCGGTGGCCGGCTTTGTCAATTTTGCCAAGAACTGCCTGCGCGGCGTGCTGCACTATATCGGCATCCGCCGCCAGCAGTTCTGGGGCTGGCGCAGAACGCGCAGCGAGTACCTGGACCTTTTCAGAAGCTGCGGCTTCAGAGGCGTTCAGGACGGCTGGCTGGACGACGGCTTCAACACCTACTGGATACGCGGCACAGCCGACGAGGCGGAAGCCGGCGAAAGCGCCGGAACGGCCCCCGTCCAGGAAGCCGGCGTCCCGGCACAGCCCGCCCCGGCAGAGGCGGCCTCCGCCGGAACCGACAGCGCAGCGGACGGCGGGGACGCTCCCGAGGCTTCCGCCGACAGCGCCGAAAGGCCGGCCGAAGAAGCCGCCCCCTCCCCCCGTGCCTGACTGCAGGAGACTTTCCATGGAGAATACCGAAGCGAAACACTGCGCTCCCGCCGATGACGTGCTGCGCGCCCTTCTCGGCGGAGCTCGCCGCATCACGATCATCGGCGCCAAGGACGTTCCCGGCCAGCCAGTCGACCGCGTCGGCCGCTATCTGGCGGAGGCGGGCTACGAACTCACCCCCGTGCATCCCAAGCGCAGAACCGTGTGGGACATTCCGGCCGTGCCCAGTGTCACCGAAGTGCCGGCAGCCGATATCGTGGTGCTCTTCCGCGCCTCGCAGTTCTGCGCTGACCATGCCCGCGAGGTGCTGGCCATGAAGACCCGTCCGGCCTGCTTCTGGATGCAGGAGGGCATCTTCTCCGCCGAGGCCCGCCGTCTGCTCGAGCCCGAAGGCGTGCTGGTGGTGGAGGATCGCTGCATCATGGTGGAGCACAGGCGCCTCGCTGTCGGAAAGGCGGCCGGCTAGCCATGGACGGAAATTCCGGATTCGAGCCGAAGATCGAGGCGCCGGTGGATGATTCGCCGGTCTTCACCTGCAGGATGTGCGGCCAGTGCTGCCGCGGCGAGGGCGGCATTGTCGTGAGCCCCACGGACCTTGTCCGCATCACCCGCTGCATGGGACTGTCCGAACGGGAATTCATCGAGACCTACGGCGAATACCGCGGCGGCAAGCTGCAGATACGCACGGGCAGCGATGGCGCCTGCATCTTCTTCCGCGACGGCAGGGGCTGCATCGTTCACGAGGGCAAGCCCGACGTCTGCCGCGCCTGGCCCTTCTTCAGGGGCAATATCGTGGACCCGGACAGCCTGGCCATGGCCAAGGAGTACTGTCCCGGCATAGAGCCCGGCTGCACGCACGCGGCCTTTGCCGAGGAGGGCCGCAGGTATCTCGTCAAGCACGGCCTTCTCGCGCACAACCGCGAAAGCGAGGGGCATGCCGTCATTCTCGACGACTAGCCGGCAGGAGCCACCCCGATGGAATCGACAAGCTCCGGCGCGGGCATGGAGTGCCCCGCGGACAGCGACCTGACATGGGCCTGCATGGAAAGGCTGCTGATGGACAATCTGCGGCTCTACCATCATCCCCTGGGCGTCACCTTTCTGTTCAGCGACGAGGAGGTGGCGGCCTTCAGGGCGGAATGCGTGTGCGAGGTGCCGGCTAAGCCGCTGACCTACTGCCAGTGGGAGCTCGGCGCGCGCATGCAGGGCAGGACCGTTCTCGGCACCGCGGACAGACTGTTCTGCACCAACGCGCAGTGCAGCTTCGGCTGGCGCGAAATTGACGACGGCGAGGTCAGGTCCCAGCTCAAGTACTGCCGCGACGAGGAGCAGGCCCGCCGCTTTCTGGAGAGCAAGCCGCGCATGCCCATGGGCGCGCTCAAAGCCGTTGCCGTGGCGCCGCTGGGCGCCTGCAGGCGGCCGCCGCATGTGGTGCGCGTCCTCTGCGACGCCATGCAGGCCTATCATCTGGCCGTGGACTACATGGCCGCCATGGATGTCCATCCCCTGCCCACGCAGCTGCTCATGAGCTCGTCGTCCTGCGGCGGCTCGGTCTGGTGCTGGCAGAGCGGGACCTTCAACTTCTCCACCCCCTGCTCCGGCTCCTACAATGCCGGCAAGATGGAGCGCGGCGAGACAAATGTCTTCATCCCCGGCGGGCATCTGCAGCCGCTGGTGCGGCGGATGCTCGAGCGCGTCGGCAGATGCGGCTCGGCCGCCATCACCCGGCCGGGCGACTTTTTCCCGGGAGGAGACATCTGCAAGAACTGCCCGCTGATACTGTTCAAAAAACCGCGCGCGGACTAGCGCGGACTGCCTTCAGCGAAAAAGCGGACCCTTCCGGGTCCGCTTTTCGGTTTTCTTTCGCCATGCGCGCGGGCTGGCTGCCGCCCGGAATGCCGGCGTTCCGCTAGAGGGCGTTCACCGCGTCCACAAAGAGATTGTACTGGCGGCGGCAGGCCTGCCAGGCCTCATTGAGATCCTGGCGCACCTTGCTGTGGAAGGATTCCAGCTGGCCGGCCCTGAGCACCGCGGCCAGTCTTTCCGCCTCGCGCAGGAAGTGCCTGTAGCGCATCTCCGGCTCGCCGGCGATGGGGAACGGCAGACGTCCGGCCGTGCGGATTTTGTCCTCGAGTTCGTTCAGCGGCGCCTCCAGCGAACCCGGATCGGGATCGGCCAGAGAGATGGTGCCGGCCTGCTGCTGGACGATCGAGGTTATCTGCATGGCCAGGGCCACATGGTCGCGCAGGGGATGATCCCTGAGCAGCGCGTCCTGGGCTGCCGTCGCCTCCCGGTCCAGCACCGCGCGGTAGGCGGAGGACGCTCTGGCGTATCTGACCAGATGCTCGCCTATCTCGCGGCTGAGCTTCGCCCCGCGCACGCCGTCGTCGCGGATTTCGAGGTCGGCCACATAGTCGCAAAGCTGCTCGTAGGTCTTGCGCATGGCCGTTCGCTGGGCGTCCATTTCGGACAGACTGTCGTTCATGGACTTCCCGTCCTGCTCGGTGAAGAGATTCTTCGGCACGCCGAGCGCTCTGCGCAGGCAGTTGGCCGGAGAGGGCTTCGCGGCCAGCAGGAAGGCGTCGTACTCCTGCTTGTACAGGAGGACGCCGGCCATGATCTGGGCCGGCTCCTGACCGCAGGCGTCATTGAAGGTGCGGTCGACCCTGTTGGCGTAGTCCACAATCCTCAGCGCTCTCGCCCGCTCTTCGGGCGAGGCCGGCTCGCCGGGCTCGCTCAGGGCGTACACCCTGCGTCCGGAAGAGGCCGCCTGCGCGGCCTCTTCACCCCCGTCCCGCCTTTCGGCTTCGGGCGCGGGAGCGGCTTCGCTCTGCCGCTCGGCCTGAGTCGCGGATTCCTGTCTGTCCGCCGCCGGCTTCTCCCCCTCCCTGCAGCCGCCGAGAGTGCTCAATCCCAGGGCGAGCAGCACGAGCAGGACGCCGAGCGCACGGCGCGCGCCTCTGGCGCGGGCGGAATCAGACATTGGCCGCAATCCAGTCGTTCAGCCCGACAAGCGTCTCTCCCCAGGGGAAGAGACCGTCGTTGCGCAGTTCGGGCCCGCAGCCGTAGAACAGCGTGCCCACCTTTTCGGCCGCATCCCTGTCCGTGCTGGCGTCGCCCACCATGAGCACGTCTGCGGGATCCTGCCCGAGACGGCGCACAATGCCGGCGAGCACCTCGGCCTTGGCCGGCGGAGAGCCGAGAATGAGATCAATATAGGTGTTGAGGCCGCGCAGGGTCAGCACCTGCACAAGCTCTTCGGTCGGCGTGCCGGAGCAGACGCACATGGGGAGAACGCCCTTCCAGCGGTCAAGCACGCCCTGCACGCCCTCAATCAGCGGAGCGCGCTTGATCTCGTCCAGAGAGTATTCCGAGAAGCGGCGGCCCCATTCCTGAGACTCCTCCTCGGTAATCTCCCTGCCCAGCACCTCCTGGAAAAACCAGGCGAACTTGCGGTAGCGGCTGACTCCGCCATGGGTTCTGTGAAACATGACAAAGCGGTCCCTGGCTTCCTCGCCGAAGGGCTCGGCCAGCCTGGCAAAGGCCCGCGTCTTGGTGGGGACGCTGTCCAGAATGACACCGTCGCAGTCAAAAACAAGGCATTTCAAAGACATGGTCAATCTCATCCGCGGCCCCGGTGCTGCCGGGGCCGGTCCTTCTTACGCCCGGCCTTCGGCGGCCGCAGGCTGTCCGTCCCGACGGCCTATCACCCTGGCCGGAACGCCGGCCACAATGGCGTAGGGCTCCACATCGCGTGTCACAACGGCTCCGGCGCCGACCACGGCACCCCGGCCGATGGTCACATCGGGCGTAATCACGCAGTTGGCGCCGATCCAGACATCCTCGCCGATGACAATCCTGCCCGGGGTGTGGCCCTGATCCATCATGGGAATGTCCAGGCGGTCGATGCGGTGATTGGAGCAGCGCAGCACCGTGCCCATGCCGACGGCCGTCCGCGGGCCGATGACTATGCTGCCGTCGTCCGCGCCCACATTCACGTTGGGCGAGAGAGCCGTTCTTTCGCCAAGCACCAGCTCGCCGTTCTGGGCCGTCAGGATGCAGTGCCGGCCCACGCGCACGCCGTCGGCCAGACGCATGTTGCGCATGCCGGCCAGGTCCACGCCGGTGCCGAAGCGGACACGGCCGCAGGAGCCGAACAGGCATTTCCAGCCAAGCCAGCGCAGGGCGGTGCCGGCCTGCGTCGGGATCCAGCCGAGCAGGCAGATCCACAGCTCGCGCAGGCCGGCGGTCAGTCTTTCTCCGAAACCCATCAGCGGGCGTACCTGGCCATCAGGGTGTCGCCGGTCATGAGCTTTTCAACTCTGGCGAGATCCTCGGGCGTGTCGACGCTCCAGGTCTTGTACTCGGTGGGCACCATGCGCACGGTGCCGCCGTGCTCGAGGATGCGCATCATGTCGACGGACTCGATGATTTCGAGCGGGCTTTCCTCCATGGCGTTGAACTCGATGAGGTAGTCCCTGCGGAAGGGGATGATGCAGACCTGCTTGCGCATGGGCACGGTGGTGACACCCTTCCTGCGGGAGGGAATGGGCTCGCGGGAGAAGTACAGGGCGTCGTTGTTGCGGTTCACGACAACCTTGACTTCGTTGGGGTCCTCGAATTCCTCCACGGTGGCCATTTCGGCCATCAGGTTCACCACGTTGATGCTGGGGTCCTCCAGCATGGGCCTGACGGCGTCATCAATCATCTGCGGCTGCACCATGGGCTCGTCGCCCTGCACCATGACCACGATGTCCACGCGCTTGCCGGTCATCTCCTCGATCTTCAGCAGGGCCTCGGCCGTCCTGGTGGAGCACCTGGTGTGCGTGTCCGAGGTCATGACGCATTTGAGGCCGGCCTTCTTGCAGTAGTCGGCGATGATGTCGTCGCAGGTGGCCACATAGGTGTCCGTGAGGATGGAGCTCATGGCCGTGCGGAAGGTCACATGGCCCACCATGGGCGTGCCGTGGATGAGGGCCAGGGGCTTGCCGGGATAGCGGCTGGAGCCCATGCGGGCGGGAATGATGGCAACTATGTTCATGTCTGATTCTCCGTGTCTGAAACTGTGCCGGCCCTGGCCGGGCCGGTGCGGAACGTTGTTCGGAATGCGCGAGCCTTCCGGCTCCGGATGGAGCGGACTAGTCGTCCGTGGGCACAAGGTAGCCGCCCTCGCTGGTCAGCTCGGGATGCTCGGCCCTGTGCTCGTCCTCCATGACGCGCAGGATGCCCTGGCCCAGATCCACGGTCAGCGGCGGCACGAGCTTGCGGCCGACCTTGGGCATGAAGGCGTAGGGCGTGATCTGATAGTGGCCGCTGTTGGGATCGTTCTGGTAGCGGATCTCGATGTCCTTGCCCAGTATCTCGCCAATCATCTTGAACAGATCGCCGACGCGCATGGGCTGGTTGCCGGTGACGATGATGTTCTGGTTGGCAAAGGCCGGATCAAGCACCTCCAGTGTGGCCTGGGCCGCGTCGTCCACATGCACGTACTCGCGCAGGGCCGTGGGGGCGCCGTAGTAGGTGATGGCGCCGGTGGTCATGGCCTCGTGCACGAAGCGGTGTATGGCGTTGCGGTTGTCGGCGCGGGGGCCGTAGAGGGAGCCGTAGCGCAGGATGGTGTACTCCAGGCCGTGCATGGCCTGATAGTTCTCGATGTAGATTTCGCAGGCCTGCTTGCTGCAGCGGTAGAAGCCGCCGGAGCGTCCGTAGACATAGAGCGAGCTGGCGAAGACATAGCGCTTCACCTTGTGGCGGCGGCAGGCCTCGAGAGCCATGACATTGCCGACCACGTTGAGGCGGGCCGTGTCAACCGGCCTGTTGTTGGCCTCGCCGATATCCGCGATGCCGGCATAGTTGCAGACGAAATCCGCGCCATCCACGGCCCTGTCAACGGTTTCCTCGTCAAGGATGCTGCCGACAAGCATTTTCTGCGAGGGTTTGAGCCACGGGGAGGGATTGAGATCGACAATGGTCACTTCATGGCCGGCATCGGAAAGCTTGTCGCAGATATGCGAGCCGAGGAATCCGGAGCCGCCGAAGACGGTAATTTTCATTGCAGTCACTCCCGTATCAGCCCCTGGCGGGACGTTCGGCGGACTTCCACAGGAAGACCGTGTCTATGCCGTAGGCGATGAAGCGGGCGCCGGCCGCGATCTGGCGCTCCAGCTCCTGGGGATCGGGCTGCACGATATGAAGGCCCATGCGGGCGCCGCAGCGCTGGCAGGCCTCGCTGATGCGGTTCATGACGGCCTTGAAGTCCGGATGGTCGAACTGGCCGGTCAGGCCCATGGAGCCGGACAGGTCGTAGGGACCGACCATGATGGCGTCGAGCCGCGGATGCGAGAGAATGGCGTCCAGATGGTCGACGGCGTTCACATGCTCGATCTGGGCCACCAGGAAGAGATCCCTGGCCGTGCCGGCCCTGTAGCTGTCGAACTCCTTGCCGAACACGTTGGCGCGGCAGTAGCCCACGCCGCGGTATTCGGCGGGTTTCGCGCCCTCCCAGTCGTCAAGTCCGGGATAGATGGACCAGCCGATGGCCCTGTCCAGCTGCTCGCGGCTTTCGATCATGGGGAAGATGAGCCCCTGGGCGCCGGCCTCAAGCGCTGCCTTGATATTCTGCTTGGTGGCTTCGGGCAGGCGGGCGAAGGGCACGGCGCCGCCGCACTCTATGCCGCGGAAGATGTCCGGCAGACCGTGACGGCCGAAGGAGCCGTGCTCCATGTCCACGGCGACCCAGTCATAGCCGCCCCGGGCCATGAGTTCGGCCACATCGGGAGAGGGCAGCTGCAGCCAGGTGCCCACAGTTGCCTTGTCCTGCGCCAGCAGGGCGCGTATCTCAGAGACATTTTTCATATCATGTTCTCCTTGTCTGCCGCACGGAGCCCTGTCCGGACGGCAGCTTGTTGTCAGTCCCTGTCCCGCATCGAGGAGGCGGCCTTGAGATAGTCCTCCTCTGTGGGGCCGGTATGCTCGGCCTTCGCGCCGCCGCCGAAGCGGGCGCGCAGAAAGCCTATGATGACGGGCATGACGGAAATCAGGATGATGCAGTAGACAATGATGCTGAAATGCTTCTGCACAAATTCAAGGTTGCCGAGAAAGAAGCCGGCGGAAACCAGGCTGCCGACCCACAGCACGCAGCCCAGGATGTTGTACATGAAGAAGGTGTGGGGGTGCATCAGGGCGATGCCGGCAACAAAAGGCGCGAAGGTGCGCACAATTGGCACGAAGCGGGCCAGCACGATGGCCTTGCCGCCGTGGCGGACATAGAAGGCGTGCGCCTCGAGCAGATGCTTCTTGCGTATGAGGCGGGAGTCCCGCTGGAAGATGGCCGGTCCTATGTGGCGGCCTATCATGTAGTTGACCGCGTCACCAGTGCAGCCGGCCAGAAGGAAGATGCCCAGGGCCGCCGGATAGTCCATGAAGCCCGAACCGGCAAGCACGCCGGCCGCAAAGAGCAGGGAGTCGCCGGGCAGAAAGGGAGTGACCACGAGCCCGGTCTCGCAGAAGACTATGACAAAGACAATAAGGTAAATCCACGTTCCGTACTGGGTCACAAGCTCCAGCAGGTGTTCGTCCACATGCAGAACGAAGTCGAGGAAAAACTGTATGAAATCCATGCTTCCTTTCCGTTTGTGTCACGGATGCGTCACTGTCCCGCCGCAGCCGCGGCGCAGCGCATCCGTGCGGGCGCGGGGAGCGCCCGCGACTGCCCTTGTACCGTAGCTTGCCTTGTGGCACAATATGCAGTCATGCCAGACAAAGCCATAAAACCACGTTTTTTCGCCGGCCAGGGCCTTTTGCGGACGCTGTCCGCGCTGCCGGACTCCCTTTGCGCGCTTTGTTTTCTCACATGCCTCGTCCTCGGCCTGTCCGCCGGCCTTTCGCTTGCGGGGCCGGAAGGCGCATGGGCCGCTCCGTACAGGGCGGGCTTCATGTCCATGAGCTACTCCCTTCCCGAGGAGGGGCTCAGACTGGATGCCGCCGTCTGGTATCCGACAAACTCGCGGCGGTCCTCCTCGACCGTGCGCATGCAGGGCTGGAGCTTCCGCGCCGTGAAGAACGCGGCTCCGGCCGAGGGGCGCTTTCCGCTCGTCCTTGTCTCGCACCCTTCGGCCGGCTCGCGCTTCACGGCCTGGAACACGGCCATGGCTCTGGCCGGCGAGGGTTTTGTGGTGGCCGCCCTCACCCATCCCATGGACAACCTGGACCACATGCCCTACGTGCTGACCTGGGATCTTTTTGAGCGGCGCTGTAAAGATCTGTCCAGACTGGCCGATCTGATTCTTGTGCACGAACGTCTGGCGCCCGTTCTGGATGCCGGACGCGTGGGCGTGCTGGGCTACGGCGCCGGTGCCACGACCGCCCTGCTCCTCGGAGGAGCCCTGCCCGACTGCTCGGGCTGGGAGAACTTCTGCGAGGACACGGTCTCAAGCCGCGATCCCTACTGCAACAAGTGGGCGCACGGCCGCATAAGCACCGAGCTCTGCCCAAGACTGCCGCTGACCAGAAGTCTGGCGGACACGCGCGTCAAGGCCGTCTGCGCCGTGGCGCCGCGCTTCGCCATGCTGATGACGGACAAAGCCCTGCGCCATTTCCATCCGGCCCTGCTCCTGGTCACCACCGACACCCAGCAGACGCACGAGCGGAAGGAAATCGCCGGACTCGAACGGCGCTTCCCGATTCCGCCCGAGCACTTCAGGGTCCGCACCGAGAGCGCGCTTTCCCTGCTCGCCGAGTGTCCCGAAGAGATGCGCGACGAACTGCCGGACATGTGCCTCACCGTGGACAGCGATGTCCGCAGCAGCCTGCACCGGCAGTTCATGCCGGTTCTCGTGCATTTTCTCAACAGCAATCTCGCTCTGGGCACGCCACGCTTCATTCCGGCGCCGCCCGATCTCGCGCCCGCGGTGGAGGAAAGACCCGCCGCACCCGAGAAGAAGGCCGCCGGGAAGCAGCGCCGCCGCACCCGCCAGCAGACGGACGACTAGGCTGCGGATCACCGTGCGCCGTCCCCGCCTCCGGCAGCCGGCGGTGTCTTGACAATTTGAAAAACAGTTTCTAAATCGTGCCCCGTTGGGGGATCCGTCCTGCAGCCCGCAGCTGCACAGGATGGATCCGCGCCCCCGTTCCAACGTCCCCTTACCTGTCTTTCAGGTGCATTATGCAGCATTTTGCCGCATCATCAGGCGAGCAGACATCCTCCCTGCCGGCCGAACAGCGCGGCCCGGGCTTTCTGACAGGCGCCGTGGCCTGTCTTCTTCTGACCCTTTGTCTCATGCCGGCGGTGAAGACCGCGGTCGCCCCCCATGCCGACAGTCTCGAACTCGAACCCGGCTGGGTCGGCATGCCCGCCGGCGCCCGCAGCGCCTATCTGGGCATACACGGCGGCACCGTCCCGGTCAGCCTGCTTGTCACCAGCACAGGCACGAGCCTCATCAGCTTTGTGGGGCAGACGGGCAACGATTTCCTCGCCCTGCTGCGCAAGGCCGAGCTGCGGCTGCCCTCCTTTCTGAACAACGCCACGGATCCCAGAGGCGGCGCGCTGCCCGGCGGTTCCGGAGCCAGAGAGCACATCACTGCCGGCACACCCATGTTCAGCCTGCCGGTCATTCCGGTTTCTGACGAGAGCGTCTTCAAGCTGGCCGCCACACCGGGCATGCTCCAGCCGTTCGGTCTGTCGGACACGCCGCTTGTCATAGAGGGCGACGTGACAATGCCAAGCACCGAAGGCCGCCATCCACGCTACCACATTCAGGTCGACCCGCAGTATCTGCAGCCCAGATAGGCCCAGCGGCCGGCTGACGATTTTTTCCTTCCCCGGACCCGGCGTCATGCCGGGTCCTTTCCTTTTTCCTGGCGGGCTGCCGCTTGCGGTGCGGCTCGACGGCCCGCCCGCCGCGCTGCGCGCGTTCCGACTTCTGCCTCCGATGCCGCCCAGGACACGTCAGACTCTGGAAATGACGACAACCACTATCGGATCCCTGTCCAGCACCCTGCGGAAGAACTGACGCAGAGCGCCGCGGATATTGTCCTGCAGGGGAGAGCTGGTCAGTCCGGCCCTGGACTTTTCCACCTCGTCCAGCACAAGGCATTTGGCGTCGTCAAAGACATATTCGAACTTGTCGTAGACAAATCCTCTGGACAGGAGCTCCGGACCGCCCAGAATGTAGTCGGTTTCGATATCCATCACGAGCGACACGACGACCATGCCCTCCTCGCCGAGGATGCGGCGCTCCCTCAGCACGGAGCCGCCGACATCGCCGACCCCCTTGCCGTCGACCAGGGTGTAGTCCACGGGAATGGGGTCCAGGAGCTCGACGCCGCCGGATGTCAGCTTCAGCGGATGCCCGTCCTCCAGAATCACGACCTTGTCCTTCGCCACGCCGCATTCCGCGGCCAGGCGGCCGTGCTTGATCAGATGGCGGTACTCGCCGTGCACGGGCACGAAGAACTCCGGACGGACGGCAAGCAGCATCTCCTTCAGCTCGTCGCGCTGGGCATGGCCCGAGGCGTGAATGGCGAGGACGCTCTCATAGAGCACTTCGGCACCCTGGCGGTACATCTCGTCGATGAGATGGGTCACCACCCTGGCGTTGCCGGGAATGACGCGCGAGCTCATGACCACCGTGTCGCCGGGATGTATGCTCAGCTGTCTGTGCCCGCCGAAGGCCATGCGCGACAGCGCGCTCATGGGTTCGCCCTGGGCGCCGGTGACGACCAGCACCACCTCGCTGTCCGGCAGATCCGGGACGCCCGCATAGGCGTTGTACAGCGCCTGGGGCGTGTGCAGTATGCCGAGCTTCTGGGCCATCTCTATATTGTTGGCCAGGCTGCGGCCGCTGATAACCACCGTGCGTCCGTACTTCTCGGCCAGATCGAAGACCTCCTGGATGCGCTGCAGGTGGCTCGAGAACAGGGTGATGACAACTCTTCCCTCCGCCCTGGCGAAAATGCTGTCCAGCGAGGCCTTGACTTCGCGCTCGGTGAGGCTGCGGCCGGGGCGCTCGATGTTGGTGGAATCCGACATGAGCAGACGCAGCCCCTCCTCTCCGGCGAACGCGCCGAGCATGCTCAGGTCCGTGCCCGTTCCGGACAGGGGCTGGGAGTCCAGCTTGAAGTCGCCGGTGTGCAGGATTCGCCCCACCGGAGTCTCCACGCCAAGGGCGTAGCCCTGCGGGATGGAATGACAGACCGGAAAGAAGTGAAAGGTCAGATCGCCGATTGTCCTTGTCTCGTTGGGCAGCACCGGATGCAGATGCACCAGATCAAATATGTCGTGCTCCCTGAGCTTGTGCTCCACCAGAGCCAGCGTCAGGGGGGAGCCGTAAATGTCCACGCCGCGCAGTTCGGGCACGATCCAGGGCAGCGCGCCGATATGGTCCTCGTGACCGTGCGTCAGCACTATGCCCAGCATTTCCTGCTTCGCGCCCGCAACAGCGCCGAAATGAGGAATGACCACATCCACGCCGAGATGCTCGTCGCTGGGGAACATGAGACCGCAGTCCACCATGACAACGCCCCTGGACGTCTTCCACAGCTGGCAGTTGAGACCAATCTCGCCCAGCCCGCCCAAAGGCGTGATCACTAGTTGTTCGTTCTCTTGCATGAATCCCCGCAAACAATGAAGTGGCTGCTTCTGCTCCTGCCGCGGAGCGGCCTCGCGGCCGTTCCGCCCGCCGGCTGAATCAGAGCAGCTCGGGATGATATTCGCCGATGGCAGTGTAGAGGCTGGACAGGGCCGTGAGATAGTCGCCTCTGGCCTGGGTCAGCTCGACCTCAGCCGTGAGCAGCTTGGAGGAGGCGTCCAGCACGTCGAAGTTGGTGCCCACCTGCTCGCGGTACTGGGCCAGCGCGGCGTCGTACGCCTCCCTGGCCTGGGCCACGGACTGCCGGGCCACCTGTATGCGCTTGCCGGCCTCGCGCAGGGCGAGGAACTTCTCCTTGACGTCGTAGCCGGCGTCAAGCATCAGCTGGCGCGCGGCGTTTCTCGCCTTGGCCACCAGCCAGCCCGCCTGCTGATCGGAAAAATAGGTGGTGCCCCACTGGAAGACGTCCCAGGAGAGCTGCGCGCCCACCTCCCATGTGGTGGAGCGGCTCGAATTGTCGCCGGCCCGCTGCAGGTCCAGCGTGTTGCCCGAATTGGTGATGTTGTAGTAGGCCTCTATCTGAGGATAGTAGCCGCTGCGCGCTATCAGCCTGTCCTTGACCGCCATCTCGACGGCCTTGTAGCCGACATAGAGGTCCGGACGCAGCCTGTAGGCCCGCTCCAGACACTCGTCGAGAGTGAGCGTGAACTTGGGCTCGGTCAGGACTCCCTGATAGGCCACGCTGTCCGTGGCGGCAAGGCCGAGCAGCGTGTTGAGCTTCGCCTGCGCCGTCTGCAGCGTGTTTTCCTGCGTGATGAGCTCCCGCTCGGATGTGCCGAGATCCACCTGCGCCTGCAGGACGTCAAGCCTGGGCCGCAGACCGACGTCGTGATAGGCGCTGGTGATTTCGAGCTGGTCCCTGAGGCGGGCCGCGGCCTCCTTCTGGCTTGCCACGTTTTCCACGGCGCACAGATAGGAGATGAAGTACTGCTGCACCGAGGCCGTGGTCTCGAGCTCCGACTGCCTGAGCGCGGCCCTGTCGCTCTCGGCCTGCAGGGCCTGTTTCTGGTAGGTGCCCAGCGTCTGCAGGCCGTCAAAGACGAGCTGGCGGAACTCAACGCTCCACGTGTAGG
>JAUNSE010000004.1:0-5072 GCA_030539415.1 Desulfovibrionaceae bacterium | reverse complement strand
AGGTGCCCCTGGACGGCAGGCCGCTGGAATAGCGCGACGTGGGGCTCGTGTTCTGTCTCGAGTAGCTGTAGCCGTAGCTTGTGCTCATCGACGGGAAAAGCGCGCCCAGATCGGACTTTCTGCCCTCTTCCGATGCCCTGGCCGTGGCCTCCGCCTCGCCGAGCGAGGGGTTGAACTCCAGGGCGTGCCTCACGGCCGCCCCCATGGTGAAGGCGCCCTGCGGAGGGCGGGGAGTTTTCATCTTCCTGCCCTCGGCGTGCCTTGCCGGCGCAATCGGCTTCGCCGCGGTCGAACTCAGAGCGGGCCCGAAATTGTCCGGGTCCGCCATGTCGGCCGCACGAGCTGCGTGCACCGGGAGCAGGAGCCCCAGGGCGAGAGCGGCCATGCCGGCGCGGCCGGGCAGTCCTAACGCCCGGGCGGTCAGGGTGGAAAAGGTATTTTTCATGCGGAGACTATACAGAAATCCCCACTGCCCGCAACTTCAAAATGCGAGTGAAACCCCCTGCCGCAGGGCTGCGGGCCGCCGCTTTCCGGCAGACGCCCGGGCAGCCCGCATCCGGTGCCCGGAGGCCCGCACCGGGCCTGTTTCCTCTTCTTTTTCGCAACTCTTGCCATTGCATGAAAAGAAAGTTACTTTTTTTGCGCTTTCACACTTTTGACAACCGGACCGGCTTGCCAGGCCGGACCGGCTTCATTCGGAACTCACACACAGCAGGGGGTGAGTATGGCTGTACCTATCTTGCAGAAGGAAATCCTCATTCCGGGGAAGACCAGCAAAATGGTGCTTTATGCACCTGAAATCGCGCAGCACGCAGAGCCAGGACACTTCGTCATGCTGCGCATGGACGAGCACGGTGAGCGCATTCCCTTGACGATTGCCGACACGAACAAGGAAAAAGGCGAAATCACCATTGTCTATCTCGTGCTTGGCAAGTCCACTGCACTGCTTGAGAGCCTGAACCCGGGCGACAGCATCCTTGATGTCTGCGGCCCTCTCGGCAAGGCCACCCACATTGCCAAGGAAGGCTGCGTTGTCTGCGTCGGCGGCGGCACCGGCATCGCCGCCATGCACCACATTGCCAAGGGGCATCACCTCGTCGGCAACAAGGTCGTGGCCATCATCGGTGCCAGAAGCAAGGATCTGCTCCTGTTCGAGAAAGAGCTCAGCTCCTTTGCCGACGAGCTGCTCATCTCCACCGACGACGGCAGCTACGGCCACAAGGGTTTTGTGACCGACCTGCTCAAGGACAAGCTGGACACCGACAAGAGCGTCTTCGAGGTCGTGGCCGTGGGTCCCGTGCCCATGATGGCGGCCGTGTCCAAGCTGACCCTGCCCTACGGCGTGCGCACCACCGTCAGCCTCAACCCCATCATGGTTGACGGCATCGGCATGTGCGGCGCCTGCCGCGTCACCGTGGGCGGCAAGACCCGCTTCGCCTGCGTGGACGGTCCCGAGTTCGACGGTCATCAGGTTGACTTCGCCGAGCTCAGACTGAGACTCGGCGCCTTCAGGGAGCAGGAACAGAAGTCCATGGAAGTCTGGAGGAGCGCGAACAATGGATAAGCCCATCAAGCCCAAGAAGCTGCCCAGAGCCCCCATGCCGTGTCAGCCCGCCGAGGTGCGCGCCCACAACTTCGAGGAGGTCGCCCTCGGCTACGACGAGGCTACCGCCAGAGGCGAGGCCTCCCGCTGCCTGCAGTGCAAGAAGCCGCTGTGCGTGACCGGCTGTCCCGTCAACGTGCCGATTCCGGCCTTTGTGCACGCCATCGCCGAAGGCGACTACGCCGAGGCCTACCGCCAGCTCAAGACCGCCAACGCCCTGCCCGCCGTCTGCGGCCGCGTCTGTCCGCAGGAAAAGCAGTGCGAGGGCAAATGCATTCTCGGCAAGAAGGGCGAGCCCGTGGCCATCGGCCGCCTGGAGCGCTTCGCTGCCGACACCTATATCGCCGGTTCCGCCTGCGAGGCCCAGACCGGCGGCAACGCCTGCCCCGTCCAGCATCCCGACAAGAGCGTAGCCTGCGTGGGCGCCGGCCCGGCCTCCCTCTCCTGCGCCGGCTACTGCGCCTCCCACGGTCTCAAGGTCCACATCTACGAGGCCCTGCACGAGGCCGGCGGCGTGCTGATCTACGGCATTCCCTCCTTCAGGCTTCCCAAGGACGTGGTCCGCAGCGAAGTCAACTCCCTCAAGGAACTGGGCGTGGAAGTGCACCTCGACGCCGTCGGCGGCCGCACCTTCCAGATTGCCGAACTGCTGGAGAAGCATGACGCCGTGTTCATCGGCGTCGGCGCCGGACTGCCCAAGTTCCTGGGCGTGCCCGGCGAGAACCTCGTGGGCGTCTTCTCCGCCAACGAGTATCTGACCCGCATCAACCTGGGCCGCGCCTACAAGTTCCCCGAATTTGACACCCCCGCCTACCACGGCCGCAAAGTGACCGTCTTCGGTGCCGGCAACGTGGCCATGGACGCCGCCAGAACCGCCCTGCGCATGGGCGCCGAGGAAGTCCACGTCGTCTACCGCCGCACCCGTGCCGAAATGCCCGCCCGCCACGAGGAAATCGAGCACGCCGAGGAGGAGGGCGTCATTTTCGACATGCTCGTCAATCCGCTGGCCTTCCATGCCGATGAAAACCAGCGCTTGAAGAGCGTGACCCTTCAGCGTATGGAACTCGGCGAGCCCGATGATTCCGGCCGCCGCCGCCCGGTGGCCGTGCAGGGCTCCGAGTTCGAAATGGAGACCGATCTGGCCATCGTCGCCCTCGGCACCCGCTCCAACCCGATTCTGCTTGAGGCCACCGAGGCCCTGGCCAAGAACAAGTGGGGCTACATCGAGGCCGACGAGGAGACCGGCGAGACATCCATTCCGAATGTCTTTGCCGGCGGCGACATTGTCACCGGCGCGGCCACGGTCATTCTGGCGGCCGGCGCCGGACGCAGGGCCGGCATTTCCATCTGCGAACGCCTTCTGGGCTCTGCCGAGTAATCACATGTGAACACAGTGGTTCCCCGCGGACCTGGTCCGCGGGGAACCTTTTTCTTTTCTTCTTCTGCCGCTCCTGGGGGGCCGATCCATATGATCACTGCAGATCTGCACAACCACACCCACTATTCCCATGCCAGGGATTCCGTCGCGGACATGTACGCCTCGGCCGTGAGCAGGGGACTTGATGTCTTCGGCTTTTCCGAGCACAGCCCGAGACCCGAGGCCTACACCTACCCCTCGGAGTACCGGGACCGCCTCAACGCCCACCTGGCCGACTACGTGCGCGAGGTCACCGATCTGCAGAAGGCCGGCGGCCCGTGCCGCGTGCTTTTCGGCATGGAGATAGACTGGTTCGAGGACGACGAGGCCTTCGTGCGCGGCGCATGCAGCCAGTTTCCCTTCGACTACCTCATCGGCAGCACCCACTTCCTGGGCACCTGGGGCTATGACGCCGGCCCCGGGCCCTGGCAGGCCATGAGCGAGGGGGAGCGCTTCGACTGCTACAGCGCCTACTTCCGGACCTGGCGCAGGATGCTGGACACCGGCCTGTTCAATATCGCCGCCCACCCGGATCTCATCAAGATTTTCACCGTCAGCAGCTTCCACAGCTGGCTTGTCAGGGAGGACAGCCAGCGCCTCGTGAAGGACGCGCTGGAAGTGCTCAAGTGCCGCGGCATGGCCATGGAGGTCTCCTCGGCCGGCCTGCGCAAGCCGTGCCGGGAAATCTATCCCTGCCCCCTGATCATGCGCCTGGCCGCCGAAACCGGCGTGCGCATCAGCTTCGCCTCCGACGCGCATACCACGGACGACGTCGCCTTCGGCTTCCCCGTGCTGGCCTCCTACGCCAGAGCCTTCGGCTTCACGGAGTCCGTCTACTTCGCCGACGGAACCTGCCACTCCCGCGCATTCTAGCGCACCCGCCTCACCGCGCCCTTCCGGGCCCGGCCCGGGACGGCTCCCACAAAGACACAGCATCAATATGACTGATCAGACTCTTCTCTGCCGGCTGGAACACGCCGGCCTTTTTCTTCCCGGCGACCTCGACCGCAGACTCATCCTTCAGGACATCTGCTGGGACATACACAGCGGCGAGCACACCGTGCTCATAGGCAGGAACGGCGCGGGCAAGACCACGCTGCTGCGCCTTCTGCGCGGCGAGGCCTGGTGCACCCAGGGCAGCTGCGCCTGGCTTGACGGAGACACGCTCTCCACCTCGCGCATCGCGGGCCAGGGCGTCACCTCCATGGTGTCCCCCGCGCAGCAGGAGGACTTCCAGCGCCACGCCTGGTCCATTTCGGGCAGAGAGCTCATGCTGACAGGCTTTGACGGCACGCCGATGCTCTACACTGCGGCCGAGCCCGAACGTGTGCGCATGGTCGAGGACATGGCCGCCCAGCTGGACGCCAGAAACCTTCTCGGCCGCAACATCCGCGAACTCTCGCAGGGCCAGCTGCGCCTGCTCCTGCTGGGCAGGGCCATGGTCCGCAGACCGAAGCTGCTTCTGCTCGACGAGTGCACGGACGGCCTGGACGTCCGCCACAGAGAGCTCTTTGCCGCCGCACTCAGAAAGATTGCCGGCATCAGCACCATCATCATGACCACGCACAGGGAGTCCATGCTGCCTGACTGGATCACGCGCAAGCGCTACGTGAGCGAGGGCCGCCTCTACGACACGCCGCCGGCGCGGGATATCGAGGAGCTTGGCATCCCGGCCGCGAGAACCAGGAGCGGCGCCGGAGCGGCTCGCCGAAAGAAGCGGAGGTGGAGAACGCCAACGTGTACATGGACGGCAGGGAGATTCTGCACGATATCAACTGGTGCCTGTGCCGCGGCGAGAACTGGCTGCTCGAGGGCGGCAACGGCTCGGGCAAGTCGACCTTCCTGCGCATGCTGGCCGGCGACGAGCAGGTTGCCTGGCCCGGACGCATACACTTCCATCTTCCGGAAAACGACGACATCCCCTTTGCCACGCTGCGCCGCAGGGTGCGTCTGGTCTCTGACGCCAATCAGGCCCTGTACGAGTACGATGTCACCGTGCTCGAGCTTGTTCTTTCGGGCATCGAGAACACCGTGGGACTGTACAGAAGCTAT
>JAUNSE010000267.1 GCA_030539415.1 Desulfovibrionaceae bacterium | reverse complement strand
GAAGCGGGCTCCGCCCGCGAGAAGGCCATTGTGCTGGGCGAGCCGGCGGTTCATGTCCGTGGTGCAGCCGCAGTACAGCGAGCCGTCGCTGCAGCGCACGAGATAGACCAGCCAGCCTCCCGCGCCCGCGGCGCGGTCTTCGGCCGTCACACGAGCCAGGAGACGAGCATCAGGCTGACGCCCCAGGCGCACAGGCGCGAAATCCAGGGATTGGGCACGCGTCCGCGCAGGACGGTCTGCAGGTTGCAGTAGATGCCCACCGCCGAGCAGATGATGTAGAAGAAGACAAAGCCCAGGGCGGCCAGGAAGCCCCACTGGAAGAGACAGCCGAAGATCAGGCCCAGGGTGATGATCGTGGCGACCGGCATGCCCTGATGACCGGGAGAGCTCGGGCCGACCATGGAAAAGTAGGTGACGCGGGGGCCGCCCTGGCCGCTGCCGGTCCAGGAGGACTCGGTGCGGGAATATTTGGTCTGGCGGTACCCGGAGACATCGCTGATGACTTCGGCATCGACAACGTTCTTCGGATCGTCGTAATCGCTCATGAATACCTCGTGCCCCGGGAAGGGGCGGATGCGGAACTGCATGACAGCCCGGGTCCGGGCCGCGCGGATTGCTCCGGCAGGGGCGGCCGCCGCGCGCCGGCGCGGCAGGCTTGCCAAAGAACTGGCGGCTGTATACAGGTAGAGGAGGAGCTTCCCCTGACAGGCCCGCTGACGGGAACTGTTCCGTCAGTATACGTGGCAGAGGGGGAGGCGGCAAGGGAGATTTTCCCGATGGCGGCGCATGCCGCCGGCCGGGAGAAAGCCCGGTTCCTCAAAAAATAACCTCGTTCCTGAAAAAGGGAAGAGCAAGAACAGGGAGGCCGTCATGGCCAATGTCACAGACGCCGTCCGCAACAGAGCCTTGGGCGCGCGGGGCTTCGGCCTCGGGGCGGGCGCGCTCCTGCTGGCCTTCGCCCTGAGCGCGGGCCTGACTTGCGCCCCTTCCGCCGTCCAGGCCGCGCCGGCAGCGGCGGAGAGCGGCGACGCTGCGCTGAAGCAGGCCGTCACGGACTACAACATAGGCCGCTACAAGCAGGCCCTCAGGGCCGCCCTGCCGCTGGCCGAAGCCGGCAGCGCGGATGCGCAGATCCTGGTGGGCCGCATCTACGAGAACGGGCTGGGCGTGCTCCAGGACCCGGT
The DNA here is from genome assembly GCA_030539415.1 of Desulfovibrionaceae bacterium. Taxonomy (GTDB): domain Bacteria; phylum Desulfobacterota; class Desulfovibrionia; order Desulfovibrionales; family Desulfovibrionaceae; genus Desulfovibrio. The sequence continues at coordinate 2,562 of JAUNSE010000267.1, read as the reverse complement.
CACGGGCTCCGAATGGTACGCCCGGGCGGCGCAGGCCGGCTCCGCGCGGGCCATGGTCCTGCTGGCCTACAACTACAAGCTCGGCTTCGGCACGCCGAAGGACGGCGTCCAGGCCTTCAACTGGATGCAGAAGGCGGCGGATCTCGGCGATGCCGAGGGGCAGTTCGCCCTGGCCATGATGTTCAACGAGGGCCGCATTGTGGAGAAGAACGACGTGCTGGCCTTCGCCTGGGCGGAAAAGGCCGCCCTGCAGGGCCATGCCGAGGCCCAGCGCTTTGTGGGCGCCTGCTACGCCCATGGCGCGGGCGTGTCCAGAGATGACGCGAAGAGCCGCGAGTGGTACGCGAAGGCCGAGGGGCAGGGGCTGTCCCCGCAGGGCACGGTCGTCGCGGTGCCGAAGAAGTAGGGCGGAAAAAGACGGACAGTGAAAAAGGCGCCCTTCTTCGGGACGCCTTTTCACCGAGCTGCGCTCTCGGGGGCTGACGGCATTTGCGGCCGACTCAGACCTCGGTCTCCTTTCCCTCGCCCGCGGCCGGATCATCGCCGGCTGCGGCGGCGGGTTCTTCGGCCGCGGCATCGCTCTTAATGTCCGCAGCCGGAGAAGCGGCTTCGACAGGCGTTTCGCTGCCGGCCTCGTCCGCGCCCTCGGCCTCGATGTCGTCCTCCTCGGAAGCGTCCGGGACGGTGTTTTCGGAGGGAGGCACGGACAGGCCGTCCGAGCCGTCGGGGCAGAGCTTGAAGTCCTTGATGGTCAGTTCCGGGGCGCTCAGCCCGAGGCGCATCTCGCTGCGCAGGGTGAAGACGATGCGGATGACCGTGCCGACCATTTCGGGCGGGAACTTGTCGGCCATGCCCCAGCCCTTGGCGTGCAGCATCTGGCCGTCCACCGTGTCGCGCAGGTTGAGTTCCACGCTGTCATGGCGCATGCGGAAGTTCTGCCGGCTCACGATCTCCACGGGATTGGAGAGGAAGAGAGGTTCGGGATTGCCCGGGCCGAAGGGCTCCATCATGGCCAGCTCGCGCAGATGCACGGGGTTGGCGGCGTCCTTCAGGCCCAGCACGCGGTCCACCCAGATGACCTGCTCGCCCGGGGTCTGCAGACGTCTGCGCGTGGCCTCCTGGAAGTCCCGGCGGAAGGCCTCCAGATAGCCGGGCATGATGCGCACGCCGGCGGCCTGCCTGTGGCCGCCGAAGGCCAGCAGATGGTCCGTGATTTCGGACAGGCAGGCGTAGAGGTCGAAGCCGGGAATGGAGCGGCCGGATCCCTTGAGGGTGTTCTTGTCGTCGCAGATGATGATGCAGGGGACGTGGTACTCCTCGATGATGCGCGTGGCCACAATGCCGATGATGCCGGGATGCCACTGCTTGCCGTAGAGCACGAGCCCGCAGTCCGCGTTGGCCTGCAGATGCTCCGCGGCCTGGGTGCGGGCCTCGTCCAGAATGATGTGCTCGGTGTCGCGGCGGGTGGTGTTGAATTCGTCGAGCTGCCTGGCCAGATCCATGCTGTCGGAGAAGTTGCGGCAGCGCAGCAGCTGCACGGCCACGCGGGCATGGCTCATGCGGCCGGCGGCGTTGATGCGCGGGGCCAGCTTGAAGCTCACCTGCGAGGCAGAGACCGGCGCGTTGACATTCATGCCCGAGACGGCCTTGAGGGCCGCGATGCCCGGGCGCTTGGGGCGCATCAGGCGGGCCAGGCCCGCGCGCACCAGGATGCGGTTCTGGCCGGTGAGGCGCATCACGTCGGCCAGCGTGCCGAGGGCCACCAGATCCAGCACGTCGTCCATCTTGAAGCTGCGGCCGCTCCGGGCCGCGAGCCGGCTGTTCACCGCGGCCATGAGGAAGAAGGCCACGCCCACGCCGGCAAGATGCGGGCAGGGAACGGTCTCAGGATCACCCATGCGCGGATTGAAAAAGATGGTTGCCGGAGGCAGGGGGTCCGGAGGCAGGTGATGGTCGGAGACCACCACGTCCATGCCCAGCTCCCTGGCCCTGGCAATGGCCTTCACGTCGGCTATGCCCGAGTCGACGGAAAGGAGCACCTGGCAGCCGATTTCGTGCAGGCGCTCGATGCAGGCCACGTTGATGCCGTAGCCTTCCTTGTGACGGTCGGGGATGTGCCACATGGCGTTCAGGCCGTGATACTGCAGCACGTCCAGCACCAGAGCCGTGGAGGTGGTGCCGTCCACGTCGTAGTCGCCCCAGACGACGAGCTTCTTTCCCTCGAGCAGGGCGTTCACCAGAAAGTCGGCCGCTTCGGGCACCTGGGGCCACTTTTCGGGATTGACCAGGTCGGCCAGGCGCGCGTTGAGAAAGCTGTTGATCTCTCCCTCGCCAGCAAGCCCCCGGCGCCAGAGGATGTCCTGCAGGAAGGGCGAGATGGAAAGCCTTTCGCCGAGTTCGGCTGCCGGGGCCGGCTCCTGGCCCTGGCGCATGTACCAGAGGGACATCAGAGCGCCATCTCTTCGAGAATCGACGCCGCCGCGGCGGCCGGATCGGCGGCCCTGGTGATCGGGCGGCCGACCACAAGATAGTCGGCCCCGTCGCGCACGGCCATGGCCGGAG
>JAUNSE010000266.1 GCA_030539415.1 Desulfovibrionaceae bacterium | reverse complement strand
CAGCTTCTGGTAGGGCATGCCCAACAGGGTCGCCGCGGCGCTGCGGTTGCCGCCGGCCCTGCTCATGGCTTCCTGAATCATCTCCCGCTTGTACGCTTCCAGCCTGTCCTCCAGGCAGCCCTGGCCCAGCACGAAGAGAGGCGCGCCTTCACCGCGCCCGCAGGCCTGCTCCATGCGCCCCTGGCTCAGCTGCTCGCGCACGATGTCGGCGGAGATGAGGTCGCCGTCGCGGGCGAGGACGCAGCAGCGGGCCACCATAAGCTGCAGCTCGCGGAAGTTTCCGGGCCAGTCGTAGTCCAGGAGCAGCTGCATGGCCTCGTCGCTCAGCTGCCATTTCCGGCCGCACTGCCCGCCCAGTTCGGCGAGCCTGTCCAGAATGTGCTGCTGCAGCGCCGCGGACGGATAGCAGCGCAGCGGCGTCAGGGTGAAGGTGAAGCCGGCCAGACGGTAGTAGAGATCCGCCCTGAAGGCTCCCTCGCGCACCATGGCCAGAATGTCCCGGTTGGTGGCCGAGACCACGCGCACATCCGCCTCCCTGTCCGCCTTGTCGCCGAGGCGGCGCACATGCATCTTGCCGTTCGCGTCCGTGTCCAGAGCCGTGAGGAGCCTTGCCTGCAGTCCCAAGGGCAGGTCGCCTATCTCGTCCAGAAAGAGCGTGCCCCTGTCCGCCTGCAGGAAGAAGCCGTCCGCATCCCTGTCTGCGCCGGTGAAGGAGCCCTTCTTGTGGCCGAAAAACTGGCTTTCGAAGAGGGCCTCGTTTGCCGTGGCGCAGTTGACATGCACAAAGTTCCCGGTTCGTTCGCTCCAGGCGTGTATCTGCCGCGCGTGGCGCGTCTTGCCGCTGCCGCTCTCGCCGAAGAGAAGCAGGTTCAGGACCGGCGGACCGCCGGCGGCGCGGCGCATGCGCTCCTCCATGGCGATTTCCGGACTGTCCGCGCTGCTCTGCAGGCCGTGGGCCACGGAGATGTCGATCTGCGCGGGAAGACTCACATCAAGGACCGTGCGTCCGTCCGGCGCCTGATGCGGCAGCCGTGTCTGCACCAGGCGCACAGAGCGGTAGTGGATGCGCGAGAGCAGGAGCAGCACGGCCTGCATGGCCGGAGTGCCGGGCGAAGTGTGAAAGACAACCCCGTTGCCGTCCCTGTGAGCCGGGTCGGCGGTGACGCGTTCCATCAGCTCCATGGTGGAGGTTGTGATGGTCTGGTAGTCGATGGGATCGGTGACAGGGGTGGGGCAGAAGACAAGACTCCCTTCGGGAAGGTAGGGGGCGAGCCAGTCGCGCAGATCCTCAAGCCTGTCTGCCGGTATGCCCTGCGTGTGCAGCAGACAGGCCCTGGTCATGGAGCGCTGCGAAAGCAGCATGGCGATGGGGCCGAGATTGGCCGGATCCTTTTCGAATCCCGCCTTGAGGTCGGATTTGCCGATCCAGCAGACAAGAATCTGTCCGCTTTCTTCCGCTGCCGCTGTTGTGGCCTGTGCGCTCATGCTTGCCTCCGCATCTTCCGGTTTGGTCCGGAGCCTGCAGTCTCTGAAATGGGGCCTGGCAGCGCTCTCGGGGCAGCCGGGCCCGCTGTGTCCTGAAAGAAAGGGGAAGGGGCCGGCAGACGCTCTGCCGCCGGCCCCGGCACTGTTTCGGCTATTTGCCGACCTTCAGCGGATCGGCCAGCACCCTGAGGGCCTTGAACTCGGTCAGCTGCATGGTTTTTGTAAGCGCATTGGCAGGTCTGCCGTCGTAATCCATCATGCGGCGCAGCACGCGGATGGCGGGCAGCGTCTCGAAGTCCTCGGCCTTCGCCTGGGACTTGCCCATGGATTTCAGGAGCCAGAGCCTGAAGGCCGCGCGCGCCTCGTCCCGCAGAGTCCTGCCGTCGCCGGCCTCGGTCTTGCCCGCAAAGAGCGCGCGGCAGCGGCCGGCCAGATCGGCGTAGCGCTCGGCATCGGGACGGACGTCGCAGGAGACGATGTCCAGACGCACGCTGCCAAGGCCGAGGGGCTTGCCCATGCCGAGCTTGTGGGCGTGGCCGGCAGGCAGATCAAGCACTTCGATGAGGCAGCCGAGCTCTTCCAGGGTGACACTGTTCAGGCTGATGTCGAAGGAAGCCTTGCAGCCGGCATCCAGGGGATGCAGATAGGCCGCGACCTTCTGATTCCCGTTGGGCGGCGGCACCATTTCCACATTCCTGTGCCAGTACATCTTGCGGCCGCGCAGCTCGCCGCCCTTGATGTAGTTGGCCATGCTCTTGATGTCGTTGCGGTCGCGGCTGTTGGGCATGAGCCTGACCTGCGCGGGATCCTGCTTCAGATAGTGCGCGACGCAGGACTCGTGCGGTTGGCCCAGCACGGTGGGGCCCACTTTGCGGGTGGGAGAGCCGGCCGGGAAGATGGCGGCGCCCGCGCTGACGCGGCCCTTGAGGCTGAGCTCCTTGTTCGCGCAGCCGAAGAGGCGCGTGGCGAAGTCGAGGCCGCCGTTCAGCGTGCCCTTCGCGTCGCGCAGGTCGCCGACGCCGTGTTTGGCGGGGTAGCGGAAGAAGCAGGCCAGACCGAAGAAGTCCAGCGCCTCCCTGCCGCTTGCATCTGTGTCGGACAGATAGAAGACGGGCAGTTTGTCCGAGGGGCCGAACTTGTTCAGATCGATGTGATGCTGGTCCTTTGCCAGCTTCTTTTGGGCCTCTGTCAGCTGATCCCGGAAGTCCTTCATGGTGTCGTCCGGCACGGCAAGGCGGTTTTTCGCGTCGAGGGGCGGGCATGGCGCGAAGAGATAATCGTGCTTGTTGCCATTCCTGCCTTTCATCTCACCCGTCTTGACGAGCACCAGACCGTCAGAGGAGGATCCTTTGAGGACGCGCTGCGGTTTGCCAACGGGCAGGATGTACCAGTCGCCGTGATCGCGCACAAGCCAGCCGGCCTTCTGCCGCGGCTGGAGCGTGGTGCCCATTTTGGGCATGTAGTGGTCCTGGTCGTCCATGTTGCGCCAGAAAATTTTGCGCTGGTTGACCGGCGCCATGTACGAGTTGGTCACGGTCTCCACCAGCGAGCGCAGCAGCCCCTTGAGGGAGGAGCCGGGCACCACGGGTCTGCCGTCAAGCATGTTGAAACGCTTCTGCGCGGCTTCGGTCTGCTCGGCGGGGATGTCCTTGCGGGCGCGCTTCTTCTCGTCGGCCCCGCTTACGAGCAGGGGGGTGAGGCAGCTGATGGTGCAGTGCAGGGTGCCAGAATAGCGGGGCTCGCTGCCGGTCAAGGGCTCGACGCGGATGACCTTTTCCAGCGGCACAAAGTTGTAGGGCGCGGTCGCGCGCGGCAGATCGGAAATCGGCGCCTGGCGCGGCGCATTGTATCCCTGATACGAGCCTCCGCGGCCGCCCTGGCCGTAGCCGTACCCGCCCCGGCTGCCGCCCCAGCCGCCGCCCTGGTTCTGGCGGACGGGCTGAGTTTTGACCTTGGGTGCCGGAGGCTCCTTCTCCTTGCCCGGGATGGTGACCTTCGCGATCGTCCCGCCATTGAGCTCGATCAGCAGAGGATCTCCCTCCACGGCCGCGGCCGTGTCAAAGAAGCGGGCGGCGGGCAGAATGGCCATCTCCAGGTTTTTGCCTTTGGCGTTGGTGTACTTGGCTTTGTACTCCGGCCCCTTCTTGCCGTCCTTTACAACTATGACAAGTTTGCCTTCAATCGCCATATCAGGCCTCCTTTGCCGCGCAGCCGGCAAGACGTTCAAGCGCATCTTTGCCGAGATCATGAGCAAGTATAAGGTTC
>JAUNSE010000265.1 GCA_030539415.1 Desulfovibrionaceae bacterium | reverse complement strand
TTTCTGGCTTCAGAGTCCGTGCCGTCCTTCATCGCTCTGGGTAGCCACTCGATGACTTCCTGCATGATTTTCTCGCAGATGAGATCCGTGGTCGTGCAGGCCTGCACTGATGTGTACGCCTCGCAGGCATGGGAGAAGACATCAAGACCTGTGGACATGGTCAGTCCGGGAGGCATGCCGGCCGTGAGCGAGGCATCAAGCACGGCATATTCGCTCATGCCGGCCTGGGCGAGAATGGGCACCTTGGCCGAGCGTTCAGTGTCGGAAATGATAAGGCCGTTGGAAAGCTCGCTGCCCGTCCCGGCCGTGGTGGGCACTGTGATGAGCCCCGGCGAGGGCGCCATTGCGCAAGACATGTCCGCGTACTCAAGTATCTTTCCGGGATTGAAGCGCAGAATGTTTATGCCCTTGGCAGTGTCTATGGAACTGCCGCCGCCGACGGCGATGACGCAGTCGCACTGCTCGCTCCGGCAGATTTCGGCGCCTGTATCCACGAGCTCGGCCGGGGGATCGGGCTGCACCCTGTCGTACAGAACGCAGCCCAGACCCTCGGCGTCTAGTCTGCGTTCAATGAGGGATGCGAGCCCCAGATTGACAATGCCCCTGTCGCAGACCAGAAAGGCCTTGTGATAGCCGGCATCCTTCATCAGTGCGCCTATATGCTGCACGGCTCCTTCATGTTCAAGGATTTTCACGCGCTGGGTAAGAGTGCAGTTCATATCATCCTCTGTCTCGCTGCGGCCGTTCCCGGCAGGCAAGCCTTCACACATGCGGTTTTTCGGACGGCGCAGGCTGGGGGGAAGGGGGAAGGCATGGAAGGGACGCCGCCCTTCCATGCGCGGTGACATTCGGAATGTCCTGGTCCTGCCATGGCGGAGCTGCGCTTTCAGGAGGCCTGGCGCAGTCCGGTGGCAGCGTCCGGCTGCAGGACTAGAAGTTGTACATGAAGGCCAGCTGTATCTTCCAGGCATCCTGCTTTGAGAAGGACGTGTTGCGTGTACCGGCATCCTTCCAGGTGTCGTTGTCCATGAAATTTACAATATAGCCAAGTTCGAGGTTGATGTCGAAATTATCGTACATCTTGTAATTCGTACTGAGGTTGAATTCGAGAAGAGCATCATTGGTCGTCATGTACGGGCCATCTGTATTGTAGGAGCCGTAGTCCCACGCATAGGCCTCTTCCATGTACTTGACCATGGAGGGCGAGTTGGTGCCACCCCACCAGGTCGCGCGGACTGTGTGGGACAGATTTTCCAGGAAACTCATATCCTTGATCTGCAGGCCCAGGCCCCACGTGCCCGAATAGCTCACCATGCAGTCCTGCCAGGCCCAGGCAAGGCCGCCGTCACCGAGGAACGAGGTGAAGGTGCCATAGGGGGCGAGAACCGGCATGCGTTCAGAGCCGTTCTTGATGCTGCCGTCATCGCCGGAGCCGTACCAGCCGAAGATGCCCGGAGTGCCCCAGTCGGTCTTGTATTCCACCAGCGCCTTGGCGAGCCAGCCCTGGCGCTCGGTGGTGCCCCGCACCGCCGTCTGATCCAGACCCTTGAAGGCCGTGTAGCGGCCCATGGACTCCACATAGCCGTAGTTGAAGTCAAATTCGATGTTCAGCGGATCCCAGTAGGTGATGGCCAGCGGGATGCCGGCCCAGAAGCAGGAGCCGTAGGCCTTGCCAGTCCGGCTGACTTCTGCCTCGTTGCCGGAAGTGCCGTGATAGGGATTGAGGGAGAAGGAACTGCTGCCGTCGTTCCAGTGGCTGCCGCCGGCAAAGGTATTTTTGCCGATCATGCCGTACAGGGCCCAGGGCTCGACTTCGAAGCCCTCGAATTTCATCGGCACGGTCAGACCGAACAGGTCCATGTTGTCGAGATAGTTGCTCTGGGAGCCAGCGTTGTCCGTGTAGTTGTCGTTGCTCGGTCTCAGCCACATGGCCGTGACGCCGATGTTTTCCGTGAGAGGCAGACTGGCGACCACGGCGGCCGAGCGCGAATCGAGCACCGCGGGGCCTCCGGCCCTGTTGGGCAGGGCAATGGGCTGCATGCCCATGCGGACTTTAAGATCCGCTTCCGGGACGGCCCAGTCCATGTACGCCCAGCGCACCTTGATGACCTGACCGTCCGCACCCAGAGCCCCGCCGGTGCCGGCATTGCCCCACCGCTGGTTGCCGATCTGGAACTGAAGCATGCCGGACAGATTCTCGGAGGCTCTGGCCTCGATCTGGACGCGGAACCGCTGCAGAGCCTCAAACTTGTCTTTGGACGAGGTGCGTCTTGTTTCGTCTCCCGAACGGGTTTTTTCGGTGAAGTTGTTCTGCCAGGCGGTGAAGCCCATCCACCAGTGCCCCTTGGCCGTGAAATCGATGGCCTGGGCCGGAGTGGCGAAGAGGGCGGCCAGGGCGCCGACCGCAGCGATTGTGCCGAGTTTTTTCATTGGAGTATCCCAGTTGCTGTTGAAGGTTGTCGAGTGAGTCCGGCGTGCCCGGACAGGAAGATGTACAGTGGAGAAGCGCAGTCGGGGGAAAGACGTTCGGTTTTAGGGACAGGAGCGAAGATCATCTGGCTTCCGGAGCTTTTTTCCCGGCTGCGGACCCTGCGGCCGCGCAGCCGGAGTAAGGAAGGAGATGTTCTGAAGAGTCCGGGAAGGGCGCCTCCCTTGCGGGATCGGCATGAGCCGGCGGCACCCTCATCCCCGAATGTCTGTCCGATAAACCTGGAAGTGCAGTGTTGTGTTTCTGCTACATGTCGCGTGTCAGGAAGAGGCTTATTTCAGGGAAGATGATAATCAGGGCAAGTACAGCAATCAGCACGCCGATCATGGGCAGAACTTCTCTGCTCATTTCGCCCAGCTTGCAGCCGCTGACACTGCTGGCCACGAACAGATTGGGGCCGACCGGAGGCGTTACGAAGGCGATGGCAAGGTTCATGGTCATGATGACGCCGAAGTGGATGAGGTCCACGCCGAGAGAGACCATGATGGGAGCCAGGATGGGAGTCAGAATGATGGTTGCCGGAGCGGGCTCCATGAAGGTGCCGATAAAGAGCAGGAAAAGGTTGATGAGAATCAGGATGACCCACATGTTGTCGGAGAGACCGAGCATCAAATGCGCAATCTGCTGGGGTATGGATTCGATCGCCACCACGAATCCGAAGATGCCGGCCATGGCCTGGAGCATGATGACGGCGGCGCTCGTGACGCAGCAGTCGACCATGATTGTCACGAAATTTGAGCGGTTGATGCCCTTGTAGACGAAGATGCCGACCAGAAGTCCGTAGATGGCAGCAATGGCCGCTGATTCGGTGGGTGTCATCACGCCGCCGTAAATGCCGCCGAGAATTATGACCGGCACCATGAGGCCCCATTTGGCGTTGTTGACGGCCTTAAGCAGCCTGGACATGCTGAACTTGCGGGATTCGCCCTTCCAGCCCCGCTTCTTGCAGTAGAAGTAACTGTACACCATGAGCGCCCCGCCGGTCAGAATGCCCGGGAGTATGCCGGCTATGAACAGCTTGCCGATGGATACCTTGGCCAGAACGCCATAGACAATGAAGGGATTGCTGGGTGGAATGAGCACGCCGATGATGCCGGCGCAGGCCACGATTGTGGCGGAGAAGACCTTGCTGTAGCCGCGCTCGACCATGGCCGGGATGCTCATCATGCCTATGGAGGCCACGGTGGCTGGGCCGGAACCCGAGATGGCGGCGAAAAACATGCACGTCAGAATGGTGGCTATGGCAATGCCGCCGTACATGCCGCCGACGAGTTCGTCGGCCA
>JAUNSE010000264.1 GCA_030539415.1 Desulfovibrionaceae bacterium | reverse complement strand
GGGCAGCAGGGCCGAAGTCCGGGCAGCCCCCGGGGCAGGTGCCCGAAAAAGGAGACGGCTGTCCGCAGCCCGAGCCGCTCGGGCCGGCCCGCCGCCCGGATCACAGCCGAAATGGATCGTCACAGGACTGTCGCCTGCACGGCAAGCATCCGTTACCGGTTCGACACAAAGCGCACCTACTGATTGTCCGTTCAATTTCGAGCCTGGAAGACGCTGCGAACCGCGTGCCTCCGGCGCCGAAGGACGGCATCGCTGTCCGCGACCCCCGGTCCCCTTCTCACACATGGAAAGGTCCCGCGGGTCGGCGGGCACCCGGTGCGGGCCCCCGGAGGGGCTTTCAGTCTGCCGGAGCCTGCTGCGCCGGTCCGCATGCGGGGGCGGCCGGAGGGTCCTGCCGTCCCTGGCGCGGGGGCAAGCCGCGTCATGCAACCCGCCCGCTGACCGCAGTCCGCGGGGGAGGGCGCCTTTCGGGGAACGTTCAATCCGGAAGGGCTTTTATGGATTTCTACATTGTCATTCTGGCGTTTCTCGTCCTGCTGGCCATTTTCGACCTCTTTGTCGGTGTCAGCAACGACGGCGTCAACTTTCTCGGTCAGGCGCTCGGCTGCCGCATCGCCTCCTTCAGAACGGTCATGATTGTCGCCGCCGCCGGTGTCCTCATCGGCGCGACCTTCTCCTCGGGCATGATGGAAATCGCCCGCAGCGGCGTCTTTGACCCGGCGAAGTTCACCTTCAGTGAAATCATTGTCATTTTCTTCGCCGTCATGGTGACGGACGTCATTCTGCTGGACATCTTCAACAGTTTCGGCCTGCCCACCTCCACGACGGTTTCCATCGTCTTCGAGCTGCTCGGCGGCGCCGTGGCCGGCGCCTGCTACAAGATCTACACGACCGGCGGCTCCCTGCTCAGCGTTGTCAATTACATCAACTCGGACAAGGCCCTGGCCATCATCTCCGGCATTCTGATTTCCGTTGTGGTCGCCTTTGTGGCCGGCGTGGTGGTGCAGTACATCACCCGTCTCATCTTCTCCTTCAGGTACGAGGCCATGTACCGCCGCATCGGCGGCATCTTCGGCGGCATCGCGCTGACGGCCATCTTCTACTTCCTGGTCATGAAGGGCGCCAAGGGCTCCTCCTTCATGCACAAGGAGTACATCGACTGGATCAACGCCAACACCTGGACCATTCTGCTGACCCTGTTCGTCGGCCTGTCCGTGCTTCTGCAGGTGCTGATCAGAGTCCGCAACACCAACGTCTTCCGCATCATCATTCTCTCCGGCACCTTCTCCCTGGCCTTTGCCTTCGCCGGCAACGACCTGGTCAACTTTGTCGGTGTCCCGCTGGCCGCCCTGGACAGCTACAAGCACTACATGGCCAGCGGCGCCGCCGCCAACCTGTTCACCATGGAAGGCCTGAAGCAGGCCGTGCAGACCCCGACCATCTTCCTGCTGCTCTCCGGCCTGGTCATGGTGCTGACCCTCTTCTTCTCCAAGAAGGCCCACCACGTTGTCAGGACCTCCATCAAACTGGCCTCCAGCACCCGCGGCGAGCAGGAGCAGTTCGGCTCCTCCCTGCCCGCCCGCGTGGTGGTCCGCTCCGCCATGCGCGCCGGCGACATTCTGCACCAGATCATTCCTTCCGGCGTGATGAGCGCCATCAGCTCCCGCATGGAGCCCGCTCCGCTCGAGAAGGGCCAGCCCGAGCTGCCCTTCGACTACGTCCGCGCCTCCATCAACCTGGTTGTCTCCGCCATCCTCATTGCCTCGGCCACATCCCTGAAGCTGCCCCTGTCCACCACCTATGTGACCTTCATGGTCGCCATGGGCTCGTCCTTCGCCGACGGCGCCTGGGACCGCGAGAGCGCGGTCTACCGCATCAGCGGCGTGCTGACGGTCATTTCCGGATGGTTCATGACCGCCATCTCCGCCTTCACCCTGTGCTTTGTCGTTGCCACGATTGTCCTCATCTTCGGCGAAACAAGCGCCATTGTGCTGATGCTGCTCGCCTCCGCCCTGCTCATCCGATCCAACTTCTTCAGCAGGCAGCACGGCGAGTCCAGCGTGGAAATCATGGCCGGCGAAATGAACAGGGCCGGCATCTGCGCCCGTCTCGACGAAGCCCGCCGCACCAACCTGAACGAGACCGTGCGTCTCTTCTGCGCCGGCCTCGAGGGCTTCCTGGACGAGGACGGCAAGGCGGCCCACAAGGCCAGCCTGGAGTCGGTCTCGCTCTTTGACACCATCTCCCGCAGCCGCGGCCAGTACTACAGCATGGCCTTCGAGGGACCCAAGCTGGAGGACGATGTCCGCCACTTCTACTACCGCGCCTTCTCCAACATGAAGGAAGTGGGCCACTCCCTGCGCGCGACGCTGGGCATGCTGGACAACCATCTGGCCAACCAGCACCGCGTCTACACGGGCGAGCTGCGCGACAACCTTCTGGCGCTGCTGAGCGACATCAAGCTGCTCAGGGCGCAGATCGACAAATTCGGCAGCAACGGCAGCACCGAGGACTCCGCCTCCCTCACCGACAGCGTCAACCAGGTCCAGGCCCGCATAAGCCAGTGCCAGCTGACCCTGCTCAAGCACATCAGCGAGGAGAAGCTCTCCCTGCGCAGCAGCGAGCTCTATCTCTCCCTGCTCCAGTTCACCCGCGACCTGCTGAACCGCTACTCTCTGGTGGCCATCATTCAGCGCGAGCTGAACGCCGCCGGCGCGAAGAACTAAGCACAGCGTGCATGCGCCCGCAAGGGGCGCCATGAAGAGCGGCCCTCCCGATCCCGAACGGATTGGGAGGGCCTTTTGCGTCTGCGGGGGGGCAGGCGAGGAAAGTCGGCATATAAATTCTTGTGATTTCAATATGTTGAAAAAATCTCAAAATTATTTTGCCGGAAGGTCTTGTCAAAATCCGATCAGGTCTTATTTCTATAAAAACTGTTTTTGAAAATCCCCATGTGAGCCAGAAGGCCTGGCTCGTCACTGCCGGCTGTTTCGTCAGAGAACACGTTGGAAACAGATTCCGGCAGCACAGGGCCGCGGGGTCCCGCGCACACTCTGGGGAAGGGCGGATGGCCGCCCGTCTGCGCTCGTTCTGACAGAAGAGAGAGAAACTGTCGGTCGGGCAGTCCTTATGTTTTTGTTCGAAGAAGATGTTCTTCGGACTGTCTGCATATCCCATACAAACGTCTGTCATACGCAACAAAAAACAAAGCAATATGCAGAGGTAATGCAAGAGAAAGATGAACAGTGATTCCTTTGTCAGCAGGGTTATTGAACTGTGCGGGAATCCCTTTGTTGCCGCACAGCTGAGCAGCGCGGCCGTCCCCGGCTGCTCCGCAAGCTGGGGGCGCCTGCAGTCGCTGGGTGTGAACCTTGACGACCCGCTGCAGTACGCCGCGCATTCGCTGATTTGCGCCTCCGTGGCGCAGTCGGGCATGCACCGGGACGGAACGGCCGGCCTTGGCAAGGTCCTGCGTGCCGCCAATGTCAACGTGTACAGGTTCCGCTCCCTGACCACGTGCCGCAGCGCGGTGGAAGTCTGCTATGCGCTGCATTCTGTCTTTCACGGTTTTGACGAGAAGAGCCGTCTCAGCCTCAGTCACGCGCGGCTGCTTGACGAGCTGCTCGCCTTCGACCGCAATGACATGAGGGTCCAGACAAGCTGGGCCGTCGGGTACTTCGGAGCCGCCCAGGCCGCGCGAGAGGACATGCGCGCCATGGCCGCCAGGGACAGCCTCGGCAGGGACCAGGATTTCGACGGCGGTCCTTCGCCGAG
>JAUNSE010000263.1 GCA_030539415.1 Desulfovibrionaceae bacterium | reverse complement strand
CCTACGCCACCTGGTGGATTCGCCAGGCCATCACGCGCGCCATCGCCGACCAGGCCCGCACCATCCGCATCCCGGTGCACATGATCGAGACCATCAACAAGCTCATCCGCACCTCCCGCTACCTGGTGCAGGAGCTCGGCCGCGATCCCACGCCCGAGGAAATCGCCGAGCGCATGGACTATCCCGTGGAGAAGGTCAAGAAAGTCCTCAAGATCGCCAAGGAGCCCATCTCCCTGGAGACCCCCATCGGCGACGAGGAGGATTCCAGCCTGGGCGATTTCATCGAGGACAAGAAGGCCGTGGCTCCCGCCGAGGAAGTCATCAACACCAAGCTTTCCGAGCAGCTGGCCCAGGTGCTTTCCGACCTCACGCCCCGCGAGGAGCAGGTGCTGCGCAAGCGCTTCGGCATCGCCGAAAAGAGCGACCACACCCTCGAGGAGGTGGGCAAGCTCTTCAACGTCACCCGCGAGCGCATCCGCCAGATCGAGGCCAAGGCGCTGCGCAAGCTGCGCCATCCCATCCGCAGCCAGCCGCTGCGCTCCTACTACGAAAACTAGGAAGACGGCATGCGTCCCCCGTTTCTGCGGGCCTGCCTGTGCCTTACAGCTTCGGCCCTCCTGCTCGGACCTCTGACGGTCCGGGCAGAGGGGGCTTTTTCTGTGTCCGCGCTCCGGCAGGGCCTTGCGCAGGCCGCCCCGGAGCAGGCTGCCTCAGACATGGAGCTGCCTGCCCTCGGGGAGCTTTTGCCGCCCCTGCCCGAACTTCCGCGCGGCCGCGTCCTGCTGGTGCTCGACGGCGACTCCGTGCGCCTGGCCGACAGGCGCACCATCCGCCTGGCCTGCATCGACGCTCCGGATCTCGGCCTGTCCGGCCCTGACCGCCGCGCGCCCGAAGAGCACCGCAAGAACTTTCATGTGGAGCCCGGCACGGCCGAGGACGACGAGCCGAGGCCCCCGCGCGCCGTCGAGCAGACGCATGCCGCCCAGGCCCACGACGCGCTCAGGCACAGGGCCCTCAGGCAGGCCGTGACCCTGCTCGCCCCCTCCAGCAGAAAGGACCCGCAGGGGCGCCTTGTCTGCGACGTGGAGCTTGACGACGGCACCTCCCTCAGCGCCTATCTCGTCTCCCGGGGCCTTGCCTACGTGGTCAGGGATCCCGACTATCCGCAGGAGTACGCGGACGCCCTCCTCGCCCTGCAGAACAGGGCCATGGCCGAACGCCTCGGCTTCTGGGGCACCATCCTCGATCTCGAGGCCGCCCGCCAGCCGTGGATAGGCTCGAGCGAGACCGGCCTCTTCTATTCCAGCCGCGATGTGCGCGGGCAGCAGATCAAGCCCCGCCTGCGCGTCTATTTCGGCACTCTGCTCGATGCCTTCGCGGCCGGCTTCGCGCCGGCCAGCTCGCGCGACTTCTGGCCGGGAGTCGTCAGATAGCCATCATGGGAAAGCCCGGGCTCACGAGGCCCGGCCGCGCGGCCCTTTCCCTTTTTCTTCGCGCATCCCGCGCCCATGGGAGGAATATCATTGAAAATCACCGTTTTTGAAGTGTCTCCCGATGAAAGAAAGGAGCTGGCGCACCTCGCGGCCACGCTGCCCGTGGAGCTGCGCCTCGAGGAAAGGGCGCTGAACGACGACACACTCGCGGCCGCGGAAGGCAGCGAGGCCATCTCCACCCTGGGCCGCAGCCGCCTCGACAGATACATGCTGGAGAAGCTGAAGGCCATGGGCGTGGGCTATCTCTCCACGCGCACCATCGGCTTCGACCACATCGATCTGGCCGCCTGCCGCGAGCTCGGCCTGCGCGTGAGCCACGCCGACTATCCGCCCGAGGCCGTCGCCGACTTCACCATCATGCTCATTCTGCTCGTGCTGCGCTGCTACAAGCCGGCCATGTGGCGGCAGAACGTGAACGACTATTCGCTGAAGGGCCTCATGGGCCGCAGCATGAACAAGCAGACCATCGGCGTGGTCGGCACCGGCAGCATCGGCGCCACCGTCATCCGCGAGCTGTCCGGCTTCAGGTGCCGCATCCTGGCCTACAACCGTTCGATCAAGGAAGATCTGAAGCAGTACTGCGAGTTCGTGGACCTGGAGACCCTGTACAGGGAGAGCGACATCATCACCTTCCATGTGCCGTGCACCCCGGAAACGAGATACATGGTCAACCGCGACTCCATCTCGCGCATGAAGGACGGCGTCATTCTGGTGAACACGGCCCGCGGCGAGCTGATGGACATCGACGCCCTGACCGAGGGCATCGAGAACGAGAAGATCGGCTCCCTGACCATGGACGTCTTCGAGCACGAGCAGGGCATCTATCACGCCGACCGCAAGACGGACATTCTGAAGAACAAGGACATGGTCTATCTGCGCCAGTTCCCCAATGTGGTGCTGACCCAGCATATGGCCTTCTACACGGAAGAATCCATCACTAGCATGGTGGACTGCGGCATACACACTCTGCTGGACATGAAGGAGGGGCGGAAAAACCGGCTCGAACTCGTGTAGGCCGCGTCCCCCAGCGGCAGGCACAGGGTCCGGACCGCTCCCGCTCAAGGCGGGGGCCCGCGTCATGACTGCAGATTTCAACAGTTGGGCATTCTGAGGGGAATGTTTTATGGAAGAACAAGGAAGAAAACCATCTCTGGGCTGGGCGATTCTCTCGCTGGTGCTGCCTGTGGCCGTGATTCTGTACGGCACGCTCGTGGTCGGCGTCCGTCCTCCGGTTCTCCCGCTGCTGGCCGCGGTGGCTCTGGCCGCCATCATGGCCATGAAGACGGGCTACCGCTGGGAGCAGCTTGAAAAGGGCATGTTCGACTCGCTGAGCCGCATCTGGATTGCGGTCGCCGTGCTCTTCATGGTCGGCATGATCATCGCGGCCTGGCTGGCCTCGGGCACCATTCCGGCCATCATCTACTGGGGCCTCAAGCTCATCGCGCCCGAGCATTTCCTGCTCTCGGCCATGCTGCTCTGCTCCGTGGCCTCCGTGGCCACAGGCACGTCCTTCGGCACCATGGGCACCATCGGCGTGGCCCTGCTCGGCGTGGGCCAGGCCCTCGGCTATCCGGCCTACATGACCGTCGGCGCCATTGTCTCCGGCGCCTATCTCGGCGACAAGATGTCCCCGGTCTCGGACTCCACCAACATCGCGGCCTCTGTCAGCGAGGTTTCGCTCTTCGGCCACGTGATGTCCATGATGTGGACCACGGTTCCGGCCTTCATTCTGGCCGGCATTGTCTACACCGTGGTCGGCGCCGACTTCGCCTCCGGACAGAACGCGTCCCTGGCCAATCTCGACGCCATTCTGAAGGGACTCGAGTCGCACTTCAGCCTGGGCATTCTGGCCTTCGTGCCGCCCGTGCTCATGATTGTGCTCGCCTACAAGCGCTTCCCGGTGCTGCCGGTCATGCTGGTCTGCCTTGTCAGCGCCGTCATCATCGCCCTGATTGAAGGCGTGCCCTTCAACAACCTGGCCAAGATGCTGACCTCCGGCTATGTCTCCAAGACCGGCGTGGCGCAGCTCGATCCGCTGCTCTCCCGCGGCGGCCTGATGAGCATCATGCCCACGGTCCTGCTGCTCTGCTCCGGCATGGCCTTCGGCGGCATTCTGGAAAAGTCCCGCGTGCTGGAAGTGCTGCTCGAGTACATCCTCAGGGGCGCCAGATCCGCCGTGCGCCTCGTAGTCTCCGTTCTGGCCGCGGCCTACCTCATCAATCTGGGCACCGGCAGCCAGATGCTGGCCGTCATCGATTACTTCGTGGACTGCATGTATGTCTACGGTA
>JAUNSE010000262.1 GCA_030539415.1 Desulfovibrionaceae bacterium | reverse complement strand
CATACTGTCAGACAAAAACTATTTTCCAAGGAGGCCGCACTTCTCCCGCGTGTGTCGGGAGAGCCGCGGATAGATCATGAAAAACGCCCGCTGTCTCATTGTTTTCTGCACCCTGATCAGCCTTCTGCTCCTTTCGGGCTGCGGCCCCAGCAATTCCGTCCGTCTGCTGCCGCTCAAACCCGCCGCCGGCGTCCTGCCCGCCCCCTCCTCCTCGACCATCAGCGTCGTGCAGTTCGCCGACAAGCGTCAGGACACCTCTTCCATCGGCCTGCGCCGCGACAACAGCTACTTCACCACCCTTGATTCCGCCACCAGATGGCTCAGCACCGCCATTGCCGACAATCTGTCCGCCCGCGGCTATCAGGTGACCTATGCCGGCTCCGCCTCCGAAGCCATCAAGGGCTCGCCGGACTACATTCTCACAGGCTCGCTGGAAAGCCTGGATGTGCGCGAGAAGTCGGCCACGTCCTTCGAAGTCAGCCTGCGCGTGAAGTACGTGCTGAGCAACAGGGAGAAGCGCGTGGTGCTCGAAACTCTGACAGCCAACCAGACCCGCACGTCCTTCCCCACCAACAGTGCCGTGGAAGGCCTGCTGAAGGACACTCTGCAGGACATCGTCGGCCCCATGACCGACAAGGTCGCCGGCACTGTCGGCCAGTAGTCCCGGCCAGGGCCTGACATCACATTGCATCGCGCGGCGGCGTCTCCGGCTTCGGGGACGCCGCCCTTTGTCTGCCGGCCGCCGCGGGCGGGCCGGCGGGAGCCGGAGGACGAACGCATGAGCCAGCCTGTTCTGCTCAAGGTCTACGCGAATTTCACACCGGCCGGAGAGGCCGACTGCAGGGAGCTTGAGGAAATCTGCTCCCAGGCCATTGCCGCCGAAGACGACCACGATCCGTTTGTGACCATGCTCGGCGACATGGTCAGGCTCTCCTTCGAAGGCCTCTACTTTCCCGTGGAGGATGTCGAGCCCGTCGTGGAGCGCCTGGCCCTGGCCGGCGCCACCGGCAAGATGGATGTGCTGGACCTGGAGAACTGGCGTATGACCCGCTATCAGGCGCGGGACGGACAGCTGAAGAAAAGCTCGGCCCCGCTCAACAATGTTCTGGACTATTCCGGCCATTAGACGGAAGCCGGCAGAAGCCGCAAGGCCCTCGGGAGACGCCTAGGCCTGCCGCCGCTTGAACAGCTTCTCCAGAGCGGCGGCATCCCAGCGCAGCACGGCCGGGCGGCCGTGCGGGCAGTACTCCCTGCCGGGCGAAGCCAGCCACTGGCGAAGCAGATTCAGCGCCTCGTCGGCAGTCAGCTCCTGTCCGGCCTTGATGGCCGCCTTGCAGGACATGGACGCGAAGCGGGCATTGAGGTCGTCCTTTCGGCCGGCCAGGGCCTCCTTGAGAAACTCCATGGCTTCAAGGCGGCCGAGCAGGGCCGGTATGGCCCGAACATGCAGCCGACCGGCCTGCAGACCGGCGGCATAGCCGAGCGCGGCCAGCATGTCCTGCAGCTCCTGCCAGCGCTGGGCCTCGGCCGGATGCAGCGTCATTTCGATGGGCAGAGCCAGCCCCACGGCCTGCCCCTGATAGCCGCGGGCGGTGATTCTGTCGTACAGCACCCGCTCGTGGGCGGCATGCTGGTCCAGCAGGACCAGGGCGCCCCTGGCGTCTCTGAGCACCAGATAGGTCCTGGCCACCTGTCCCAGATAGGTCAGGCCCTCGATGCGTCCCTGCCCCGTGGCGGCCCGCGCTTCGGGAGTGCCGGAGACAGCCTCGTCCCGGATCAGAATCTGTTCTCTCAGCGCGCCGCTCTGCTGTTCGGCGGAAACGGCTTCGGCAGCCTCTCGTTCGGGGGGCGGCAGAGGAGCCGCTCCCCGCGTTCCGGCCGACGAATCAGGCAGCGACGCCGCCCGGTCATCCGACGCGAACAGCGGTCTGTCCGGAGTGGTTCTGGCCGGCCACGTCTCCGCTTCCGGAGATGACGGCCCCGCGGACGGCCAAACGGGCTCCCGCTGCGGCGCTTCTGGGAAGGCCTGCCTGCCGCTTTCCGCCGGACGCGCCAGCGACGAGGCGTCCTGCCATTCTATCTCCCCTGCCGCATCGTCTCCGCCGCGTCTGATGGTCATGCCGGCATTGAGGGGGTCGTCCACCCGTCCCCAGTAACCCCACGGCGTCATGCCGTCCCGCGCAGCCCCGGAGCCTGTTCCGGCTGCCCGGCCAGGCTTGCCGCCGGAAATCCCGCCGCTGTCCGTCTGTCTGCTCCCGGCCGTCTCGAGCCTGACAGGAGCGGACACAGCGGGCTCCTCCGGCGCGAATTCACTGTCCGTCACCGGCGCATTGCCGGTTCCCGCACTGTCCAGAGCGTTGCGCAGGGCCATGAGCACGGCGCTGAAGACGGATCGGTCGTCCCTGAAGCGCACTTCGCTCTTGGCCGGATGGACATTCACATCCACCAGCGTGGGGTCCATTTCCACAAAAAGCGCCACCTGAGGATGGTCCCGGCTCGTTATGCGCCCCTTGTAGGCCTCGCGGATGGCACCCAGGAGCTTCTTGTCAGCGACGCTGCGGCCGTTCACGAAAAGCAGCTGGCGGCTGTTTCTCGGCTGGCTCACCTGCGGGAGCGCGGCCAGTCCGTGCACCCGGATGTCGTGGCGCACGCTGTCGAAGGGAATCAGGGCATCGGTGACGAGCCTGGGCCAGATCATTTCCAGCCGCTCCCGCACGGACTGACCCGGCAGAAAATTCAGCAGTTCGCGGCCGTCGCTGGTCAGCGTGAAGGCAACGTCCGCCCTGGCCAGAGCAAGGCGGGACAGCCAGTCCTGACAGTGCTTGACCTCTGTGGCCATGCCCCGCAGGAACTTGAGGCGCGCCGGCACGTTGGAGAAGAGGTCGCGAATCTCAACAATTGTCCCTCTGTGCAGGGAGGCGGGCTCGAGCCCCTCCACTCTGCCCCAGGCCACATGCAGGCTCCAGGCCGTCTCCTCGCCCTGGGCGATTGACGTGAGCGTGCAGCGCGACACCGAAGCCACGCTGGGCAGAGCCTCGCCGCGAAAACCGTAGGAGTGGATGTTCTCAAGATCGTCCACCGCCCGGATCTTGCTCGTGGCATGCCGCGTGACCGCCAGCTCAAGCTCCTCGCGGAGCATGCCGGTGCCGTTGTCCTGAACGCGTATCAGCCCCTGGCCGCCGTTTTCAAGCACAACATCCACACGGCTGGCCAGTGCGTCCAGACTGTTTTCCACCAGCTCCTTGACCACGCTCGCCGGCCGCTCCACCACCTCGCCGGCGGCTATCTGATTGCAGAGCTCCGGGGGCAGAAGTCTGATACGCGGCTGTCCGGCAGGCAATCCACCACTCATAGCACGACCTCACACATGAAAGAACAGCAAAGACATTGTTCATGTCCGCAGCAGGACAGGCGGAGAAGAGCCTCCCGGCAGTCAGCCGGGCATGCGGTTCTGCAGCGTTCACCCGGAGACGCTACGAGAAAGAAGCCCGCAGGGCAAGACAGGGACTGCCTGTGACACCCCGGCGGCCCGCGGTTGACAGCCCCGGCGCTTTGTTCTTAGCTAGCCCGACTGCCGCGGGCTTCTTTGCGTGACCCGCAATGCCGGCCGCGGCGCCGACCTCGCACAGCCCGGTCAGCTTCTGTCCGCGGAACAGGCCGGACAAGGATCTGCCATGCCCTGCACCCGCTTCCTTCTCCTGTCATGCAGGACCGCAAGGCGGTTCTGCGTGCAGGCCGTCTGCCTTCTCGCACTTGCCCTGCTTCTCAACGGCTGCGCCGGCGGTCCCGGCGGCCGCCAGCAGGCGGCGGACACC
>JAUNSE010000261.1 GCA_030539415.1 Desulfovibrionaceae bacterium | reverse complement strand
ATGGCGGTGCTCGACGAAGTGGAGCATGACGGCTACGAAGATCTCTGCGGCTATTACGCCACCGCGACCTCGGGACTTTCCAGAGGCATCGTGCACAATTACTACCGGGCCATGCGCCCGGCCATGGCGGCCCTCGAAGAGGCCGGCGTGGAACTGATGCACAATCCCGACGGCACCTACATGCGTTCTGTCGGCTTTGGTCAGCCCGGCCCCTGGTGGATACACATCAACCACGGCTATACTGTGAAGCCCAAACTTGCGAAGTACATACGAAATCTGGGCGTCAAAGTCGTGAATAACTTCCAGGTTTCCGCTCTGCTCAAGGATGGCGACAGGATTGCCGGCTGTATAGGCTTCGATGTGATCAAGGGCGACTTCATTATCGTCCGCTGCAAGACTGCCGTTCTGGGCTTCGGCCTGACGGCCCAGAGGGTTTCCAACAACTCGACGCACAAGCCCTTCAATCAGTGGTTCTCACCCTATGTCACCGGCAGCCAGGTCGTGCTTCCGCTGGAAGCTGGTGCCGCCGTATACAATATCGACATCACCGATATGGCCACGATGCTTCCCAAGAGCTGGGGCGCTCCGGGCATGAACGGCATCAACAATATGGGCGGCTACGAGCTTGACGCCAGCGGCCGCCGCTTCATGGGCAAGTACGATCCCCTCATGGAAAACGGCATCCGCCGCAACCAGGTCATGGGCACCTTCCAGGAAGGCCTGGAGGGCAACGGCCCGCCGTTCTTCATGGACATGCGCCACTTCTCTCCCGAGGACGCCCGTCATCTGCAGTACGACCTCATGCCCGGCGACAAGGAGACCTATCTCGACTACTGCCGCGCCAGGAACATCGATTTCAGCAAGGATCCGCTCGAGGTCATGTCGAGCGAGCGCATGATCGGCGGCATTCTGCGCTGCACCGACGAGCAGGAGACCGATATCCAAAACCTGTTCACGGCCAGCCTGCAGAGCAACTTCTCCTCCAACTTCTGCCTTGGCTGGACCGCCGGCGAATTCGCGGCCGCCAGAGCGAAGACCGTCGAGGCTCCCGTCCTGCCCGAAGCGAAGATTGAAGAGCTGCGCGGCAGCATCTACGCCCCGCTCGAGCCCAAGGAATCGGGCATCACCTACGGCGAGTTCGAGGACGGCGTGCGCATGATCATGGACTACTACGTGGGCTATCAGCGCAGCGGCGGCAGCATGGAGCAGGCCCTCAAGAGCCTGAAGGTGCTCGACGAGTACATGCCGCGCCTGCAGGCCACCACGCTGCGCGAGCTGATGCGCGTGCGCGAGAGCATGGAAATCTTCAAGTTCGTCCGCATCTACGTGCAGGCCTGTCTGCAGCGCAAGGAGTCCGGCAGGGCCATGTACCGCCGCACGGACTATCCCAAGCTGGATCCGGCCTACGCCAAGAGCCTGATCACGCAGCTGAACGAAGACGGCACGCCGAAGTTCTCCTGGACTGCCTAGCCCGGACAGCTCCGACAGACAAACATCACGACCGACAGAGAGAAGGAGTATCGTATGCCTCCTGTTTTTGATGAAGAAAAGTGCACGAAGTGCAAAAAGTGCGTCACGCGCTGCCCCGGCTATGTGCTGGAAATGGGTGAAGCCACACCCAAGGTAGTCTTCCCCCTCGAATGCTGGCACTGCGGATGCTGTCGAATCGCCTGTGAGTTCAAGGCCGTCTCGTTCGAATTCCCGCTGTACACGAGACTGTAGGCTGCAACCCTCCGATCGGCACAGGCGTGTGCCTGTGCCCAAGCTGCACACAGAAATGCATATTTTTAGAAATACATTCTGTGTGCAGCTATTCTTTTAAATAAAGACAAGAAGAAAAGCGAATTGAATACAATACTGCAAGGTAATTTCCCATGAAGATAACGAGCATAGTCTCCTGGATTGTGACAGTTCTGGTCGGCGTTGTCGTCTATTACACGGCGCCCCTGGACGTGTCGCCCAAGTTCCCCATCTATCTCTCGCTGACCTGCATGGCTGTCAGCGCCTGGGCCACCAACATCCTTCCGGCCACCATCATCGCCGCCATACTGACTTTTGCCTACATCCTGACCGGGACGGCATCGCCCAAGGTCGTCTTCTCGCCCTGGGGCACGGTCATGCCCTGGCTCACCTTCGCGGCCGTCAACATCGGCCTGGCCATGGAGCGCACCAATCTGGCCAAGCGCATGGCCCTGCACTGCCTGCGCCTGACAGGCGGCACCTTCCACGGACTGATGATAGGCTACGCCCTGGCCGGCATCGCTCTGGTGCTGATTCTCCCCTCGGTCATGGGGCGTCTGGTCATCTGCTGCGCCATGGCCGTGGGCATGATTGAGGCCCTGAACATCGACGCGAAGTCCAGAATGTCCTCTGCCATCATCATGATGGCCTTCTTCGCGGCATCGGGCACGATTTCCATGTTCCTGCACTCCTCGGACTCCTTCATCTGGGCCTTCGGCATTCTGTTCAAGGATTCCAGCGTTGTTGTCGACTGGTGGGAGTATCTCCGCGAGGGCACGCTCATAGCCGTCATCTACTATGTGCTGTCCATGCTGCTGGTCTATGTTGTGAAGGGCAGGGAGAAGATTGAATTCGGCTCCGAATTCTCCACCTTCATCAAGGAGAGCTTCGACAAGCTCGGTCCCATGAGCGTCAAGGAAAAGAAGCTGCTTGTCATCTCCATCGCCGTCATTCTCGCCTTCATGACCCAGACGCTGACCGGCCTCAATCCCGCCTTCATCTTCTGCGGCCTGACCATGCTCTGCTACTTCCCGGGCATCGACATTCTCAAGGAAGAGGACGTCCGCAAGCTGAACATCACCATCATGGTCTTCGTGACGGGCTGCATGTCCATCGGCAGCGTGGGCGATGTGGTCGGCGCCAACACCTGGGTGGTCAAGGAACTCATGCCCATGCTGCAGAGCCTGGGCTATGAGGGAGCCACCATTGCCGCCTATGTCTTCGGCGTGCTGGTCAACTTCCTGCTGACGCCCCTGGGCGCCATGGCGGCCTTCACTCCCTCGTTCGCCGAACTCGGCGCCGCCATGCAGGTCAATCCCATGCCGGCCTTCCTCGCCTTCCACTGGGGCCTAGATCAGTTCGTGTTCCCCTACGAGGCTGTGTACTTCCTGTACATTTTCGTCACCGGCAAGGTTCTGCTCCGCCACATAGCCGGCGCCCTGCTCATAAGAATGGCGCTCTGCGGTCTGCTGCTGGCCGTGGTCGGCATCCCCTACTGGAAGCTCATCGGCCTCATGTAACCTGATACTGACAAAGAGCCGTGCGGCTGGCGCGGACTGCCGAGAGCGCCAGCCTCCAGGGCCGACCCGGGTCCGCCATACGCCCTGAAGATTCCGCGCAAGGAGTCTTCAGGGCTCTTTTCAGTCTCAGGCGTTCGGGACCGTATCGGGCATGGACCTGGGCTCCATGTCATGCGTGAAATGCAGCTCGATGCTCCGCAGACTATTCCGCAGGAATGCGTCTGCAGGCGGCAAGACACTGTTTCCTGCTGAAGGAAAAACACCAGAGATCAACGATATTGCAAGATTTGCACAATGTGGCGTGATAGTTGTTGTTTTCAATCTGCGCAAGCCCCTTTTTAAGCATCTCGCGAAGTTTTTCAGGGTTGCTGCACCGTTTGATTTCGATGACAGCAGCGCGGTTGTTCATCGACAGAATCAGGTCCGGCCGTCCGCTGCCGCTTTCCCGGTTGGACAGGACATCCCAGTCACCGGAACACGAAAAGAGGACCGCCATCATGGTATGGTAGAAAAGCTCGGGATCCCTGCCGTAATCATGGAAACTTGCAGTCTGGACAAGGAAATTTGTCAGAATT
>JAUNSE010000260.1 GCA_030539415.1 Desulfovibrionaceae bacterium | reverse complement strand
GGTCTCCGGAAAAGCCGTTCGCAACGCCGCGCGGGCTCTTCATCAGCGGCCCGGAGCACTGCACAATATCGTTCGGCAGACGTCCGGAACACGCGCAAGGGCGGCTTTTGCGGTCCTCGCGACAGTATCGGGCACAAATCGGGCAGAAACTGGAACATATTCCTGTGCAAACCGACTGGACAAATCCGACCGAATTACAACATTATTCGCAGTTCGAGGAGTTAATCAGTCATGGCAGTCCATTCAGACAACAATATCCACAACATCGTCCTGGCCGCAGAGCAGAGCGAGATCCCGGAGGAGACTTCCGGGACCGGCGCGGCTCCGAAGCCGGCCGGAGAGGCCGCCGCCGGTCCGGCAAAGCCCCTGTACCGGCCCTTTTCCAGGCGCGCCGTCATCGTCCTGCTTCTGCCCATCATCATCGAGCAGTTTCTCGCCAACCTGGGCGGCCTGCTCTCCTCCATGATGGTCGCCTTTGTGGGCGAGGACGCCATTTCCGGCGTCTCCATGGTCGAATTCATCATGATGTTCTTCCTGGCCGTCTTCGGCGCCCTGGCCGCCGGCGGCACGGTCATCTCCGGGCAGTACCTGGGACACAGGGAGAAGCACAACGCCCGCGGCGCGGCCGACCAGCTTTTGCGCTTCGCCATCCTGGCCGGCGTGTGCGTGACCGTCCTGGTCTTCTTCGGCCGCACCTTCATCATCGACAACATCTTCGGCTCCATCACGCCGGGCGTGCGCACGGAAGCCCTGACCTACATGACCATTGTGGTCTTCGCCATTCCGTCCATGCCCATCTACTGCGCCTGCGCGGCCATCTTCCGCACGGTCGGCTACACCCGCCTGCCCATGATGGCCTCAATGGTCATGGTCGGCTCCAACCTGGCCATGGCCGCAGCGGCCGTGCTGGTGCTGGATGCCGGCACCTTCGGCGTGGCCGTGGCCTCCCTCGTCTCCCGCTGGGCCGGCTGCCTCTTCCTGCTGTTCATGGTCTTCACCAAGACCTTCCCCATCAGGCCCTACGCCAAGCTCTACAATCCCCTGCGCTGGGACGTCATCGGCCGCATCCTGCGCATAGGCGTGCCCTTCGGCATCGAGAACGGCCTCTTCCATGTGGGCCGCATCGCCATTCTGGGCCTGGTCGCGACCTACGGCACCACGGCCATCGCCGCCAACGCGGTGGGCGGCATCATCTGCTTCTTCTGCGTGCTGCCCGGCATGGCCGTCTGCTTCGGCGGCACGGCCGTCATCTCCCGCTGCGTGGGTGCCGGAGACTACGAGGCGGCCCGCTACTACACGCGCATGCTGCTGAAGATTGCCTACATCTCCCATGTGGTCGTAGCCATAATCATAGTGGCCGTGCTGCCTTTTGTCATGGAGGCCTACGGGCTCTCCGAAGAAACCTCGAAGGTCGCCAGCGCCATTGTCTACTGGCATCTGGCCATGGACCTGATCTTCTGGCCCACCGCCTTCTGCCTGCCGGTCACCTTCCGCTCGGCCGGCGACGTGCGCTATCCCATGATGGTTTCGGTCATAGTCATGTTTTTGTGCCGCGTGGTGCTGGCCTGGGTCTTCGGCACGGTCATGGGCATGGGGGTGCTCGGCACCTGGTACGCCATGTTCGCCGACTGGATTGTGCGCACAGTCTGTTTCGTGCACCGCTACCGCAGCGGCAAGTGGACCACCTTCAAGTCCATCTAGCGGATGTCAAGCGCGGCCCCCGGGGCCGGACAAATCAGAAGGCGGCGGACACCTGATACGGGTGCCCGCCGCCCTGGCGTTTTATCGGGCAGGCTTTCGGCCTGCCGGCAGTTTTGTCTTCCTGAAAGCCCGCCCGGGCGGGCTGTGAGTGACTTTCAGGCAGCGGCCGCCGGCGCGGCCTATTCAGCAAGCAATGTCGTGAAGATGTCGAACAGCTTTTCCATGTGCCTGTTCACCTGAGCGTCGCTCAGATGCAGGGCCGAGACGACGAGCGCAAACACCGCCTCCGGGTCATAGATCCGGGCCACACCGGCCTCGTGCAGCTGAACATTGCGCTGCAGATAGGACTTCAATTCGCCTTCTGCCTCCTCGACGGCTCCCTGCGCGAACTGATGGTCCATCATCAGGCAGACGGCCTGGGCAAAGACATCCTTCATGTCCCGCACGGAGACGCTGTCCATGCGCCGCCCTTCGAGTTTGTTTCTCGAGTCTTTCCCGAGCTTGTTGTAGGCCTGCGAGATGCCGTCGTCATGGATGCGGTTCCAGGTTGCCCGCATGCTTTCGCGCCACTGGCCGTCCGAGAGGAAGAGCTTCTGGTCCTGGGCGACGTTCCCGGTGAAGTTGCGGGCTTCGGCATCGCTCGGCTGGCCGGCGATGAAGAGGGCAGCGAGAAGGCAGAGTGCCAGAAGAAGGCATGGGGTTTTGCGACTGTTCATTTTGTTCTCCGGCCGCGGCGCGACCCTGTTTCACGTTTGCCCCCGCGCGGCAGGACGCGGGGTGTCAGAAAACTGCCCCAGTCCCTGCGAAGGACTAGTTGTTGTAGCCGTGCTTCGTGAACAGGCGGGCTATCTCCCGCATCCTGTCCCTGTTGACGTTGTACTGCCAGGCGCTGTGCTCGAAGCTGTCCCTGTGATTCGGGTTCGCGCCGCTGGCCATCAGGAGGTCGACCGCCTCCGGGCGGCCGGCGAAGATGGCCATGGCCAGGGCCGTGAGGCCCTCGGGCGTTGCCTTGTCCACGGTGGCCCCGCCCTTGATGAGCGCTTCCATGACGCCCAGTCTCGGACCGGGGTCAACGGGCACGGAACTGCCGCTCAGCTTTGCGAGATCGCCCTGGCAGCGGACAAGAGCCTCCACATCCCCGGCGCGGCCGGCAATCGCGGCAGTCATCAGGGGCGTCCAGCCCTTCGCGTCGGCGGCATCGGGATCGGCTCCGCTCTCCAGCAGCAGGTTGACGAGCTGCGGCTGATCCGTCGAAGCGCCGGCAAGGACGGTGAGCGCGGTCCGGCCCTGGGAATCCCGCGCGTTCGGGTCCATGCCGAAGAAGAGGAAGCGTTCCATCTTCTCCTGACTGAGACTTTCCGCCGCGCCGACAAAGCTGTCGGTGCTGTACCGGTGGTAGCCCGCTGTCGCGCCGATCACGGCGAGGAGCAGGACGAGGATGACGCGGAATCTCTTTCTTCTGCCTGGCTGCATGACAATCTCCTGTAGCGGCTTTTCTGATGCGTGGGCCTTTGCCGGCGCACTGCCGTCTTCCTCGCAATCTAGCGGAATCCGCATTCTGTGAAAAGAGCGTACTGCACGCTGCCTGCCCTGTTTCAGGCGCGCGGACCGTCTGTCCCGGGGGAGATATGGTCACAGGACAGCACCTTACCTCCGCCAGACAGCAAACAGGACCAAAAGAACGTGGCTTCCCGGCGAAACGTCGGCTTTTCGGCCGCGCCGCCGGGCATGAAAAACGGCAGGCGCCCTGCTGGCGTCTGCCGTTCCCTGATACCTGTTCCGCGCGTGCCGCGCGAAGGCCTAACCTCTCCTCGTCCTTCCCGCCTGCGAGGTAAGCAGCCTGAAGACATCCTTGTGCTCCTGCAGCTTGGCATGGTCCGCCGCCGTCTGGCCGTTGACGTCCTCATGATGCCTGTCGGCGCCGCTGCTCAGCAGGAGTCTGACCATATCGATGTGGTCCTGGCCGGCAGCGCCGATCAGCGGCGTGCGTCCCTTCCTGTTGGCGGCATTGATTTCGGCGCCCCGATCCAGCAGCAGCCTGGCCGCCTCGAGATTGCCGCACCAGGCGGCCGCGATCAGCGGGGTGTTGCCGTCGTTGTCGGCCACATCCACCTGCGCGCCCCTGCGCACATTGGCGCCATGCTCGCCACGGCGCAG
>JAUNSE010000259.1 GCA_030539415.1 Desulfovibrionaceae bacterium | reverse complement strand
CAGGACGTCCGTGAGGGCGCCGGGGCCCGGGCCTATCTCCAGAACCTGATCGTCCTGCTCCAGATCCAGCAGGCCGGCTATGTGCTGGCAGATCTCCGGCCTGCGCAGAAAGTGCTGGCCGAGACTCTTCTTGGGAGCGGGATTGTCCCTGAAGGCGTTTGATGTGCTGCTGTCCTGCATGGGGCTTGTCCGCATGGCGCTTACGCTATGTCGAAGCGGTCAAAGGTTATCACCATGCCGGCGCGGCCCTGGGTGGCACTGCGCAGCCTGGTGGAAAAGCCGAAGAGCTGGCGCAGGGGAGCCGTGCCGTGCACGGTCTTCTGGCCGGCCTGATCGTCCATGCCGTCCACGCGCCCGCCCACCGAGCCGAAGAGGCCGATGGCCGAGCCGAGCTCGCTTTCGGGCATGCTCATGGTGACGCGCATGATGGGCTCGAGAGACACCGGGCCGGCCTTGGAGATGGCCTCCTTCAGGGCCTGATGGGCAGCCATGCGGCAGCCCGGCACGGTGACGACACCGTCCTTTCGCTCTATGCCGGTGATGGTGACGGCCACATCCGTCACAGGGTAGCCGGTCAGGTCGCCGCTCTGCAGGCAGTCTCTGGCTCCTTCCAGCACGGCATCCACAAACTGCGTCTGTATGACCTGCATGGCGGCCTTTCTGTCCTTGGGCAGAAAGTCGCCGGTCTCGACAGTATTGCCGGTCCCTCTGGGACGCGGAGCCACTTCCAGGGAGACATTGCCGTAGTGGACCACCGTGCCGAGCTCCCTGTCAAAGAGGCAGGAGCCCTGGGCGGGCCTGGTTATCGTCTCGCGCAGGGTGACCTGCGGCGCGCCGGTGCGCGGGGAGATGCGGTACTCGCGGCGCATGCGCTCGAGCGTCACGTCGAGATGCAGCTCGCCCATGCCGGAGAGGGTGCGAAGGCCGCTCTCCTCCTCGATCTTGGCCACCAGGGTGGGGTCCTCCTCGCAGTAGCGGGCGAGAGCCTCGTCCAGGACCTTGCCCTCGTCGGCGTTGCGGGGCTCCAGAGCCAGGGTGATGACCGGGGCCGTGGTTTCGATGGCCTCGAGGCGCACCTTCACGCCCCTGGCGTAGGTCTCGCCGGTATGGGCCGAGCGCAGGCCGACCACGGCCACGATGTCGCCGGCAGTCACTTCCTTCACCTGCTCCATGTGGTCCGCGTGCAGGCGCAGGATGCGGCCCACGCGGTCGTCCTTGCCGTTGCAGGTGTTGGTCAGCACGTCGCCTTCGGCGAATTTTCCCTGATAGGCGCGCACAAAGGCCGTCTTGCGGCCGGCGTCCATGACCACCTTGAAGACCAGGCCCACGAAGGGCTCCTTCGGATCGGCCTTCAGCAGGACCTCTTCTCCCTTGTCGTTCATGGCGATGGGCGTCATGTCGCAGGGAGAGGGCAGATAGGCGCAGACCGCATCGAGCAGGGGCTGCACGCCGGTGTTGCGCAGGGCGGAGCCGGCAAGCACGGGGGTGAGCAGGCGCGACAGGGTCGCGCGGCGCACGGCCGCATGAATCTGCTCCTCCGTCACCTCGCCGCCCAGGTACTGCTCCAGAAATTCCTCGTCCTGATCGGCTATGGCGTTGAGCATGGCCTCCCTGGCCTCATGGACCCTGTCCGCGAGGTCGGCAGGGACGTCATGCTCCTCGATGGTGCGGCCCTCGTCGTCCTGGCTGAAGACAAGCAGGCGCTCCTTGACAAGGTCAATCACCCCTTCGAATGTGTCGCCTGCCCCCCAGGGCAGAACCAGGGGCACGGGATTGGCGCCGAGGCGCGTGCGTATGGCCTCGACCACGCTGTCAAAGTCCGCGCCGGGGCGGTCCATCTTGTTCACGAAGGCAATCTTGGGCACGCGGAACTGCTCGGACTGCCGCCAGACCGTCTCGGACTGGGACTCCACGCCGGAGACGGCGCAGAAGACGCCCACGGCGCCGTCCAGCACGCGCAGGCAGCGCTCCACCTCGATGGTGAAGTCCACATGGCCGGGAGTGTCGATGAGGTTTATCTGCTTGCCCTGCCAGTGGCAGGTGGTGCAGGCCGAGGAGATGGTGATGCCGCGCTCCTGCTCCTCGGGCATGAAGTCCATGGTGGCCGTGCCCTCGTGCACCTCGCCCATGCGGTGAATCTTTTTGGTGTAGAAGAGCACGCGCTCGGTCAGCGTTGTCTTGCCGGCGTCGATGTGGGCGATGATGCCGATGTTGCGTATGTCGGACAGATCCATGGCGGCCTCGCTGCCTGCCGGAAAAAACGGGCAGGCCTGAAGAAGGGGAGCGGGAAGGAGAAAGCAAAAAAAGCAGAGAAAAGGGCCCGCGCAGGACCTGGCGGTCGTGCGCGGGCCCCGAAAGCATGAAAAGGCTATTCGCCGGCGCAGATGGCCCTGTCGAGCCCGAAGCCCACCCTGTGGGCCAGGAAGAAGCTGCGTCCGAGTCCGTGATGCAGCCAGAAGCCCTCGCAGCCCGGAGCCAGCGCCAGGGGCGCCATGCCCAGCGAGAAGGGGGCGTGGGTGCTGGCCAGGCAGTGGTTGCGCACGGCCTCGGCCGAGGCGTAGAGCACGTCCGGCGCCTGCGGGGCCGGGGAGTGCAGGGCCCTTGAGACCGGCTGCTCGCCCTGGGCGAAGCGCAGGACATCGAGATCGAAGATTTCCGGCCTGGGTATGGTCAGCACCGGCGGGCGGCGCTCCTCGTAGCAGGGCACGTGCAGGGATCTCGCCTGGGTGCGCACCAGATCCAGATCGCCCTCGTGCAGGAGCACGAGGCGTCCGGGACCGGGCTGCGTCTCCTCCAGCAGGGCGCACAGCTCAGCCAGGGAAAGCGTCAGCACCGAGCCTATGCCGGCCAGCTCGCAGGTGACCAGGGTCTGCTCGGACGGAGAGCCGTCCACGCAGACGCAGGCAATCTGCGGCACGCCGCACATGATGGCCGGCATGAGGGCGGCCAGAAGTCTCGCCGAGGCCGTGTAGCGCGGCGTCACCGCGATGACGGCCCAGGGCGCCGGAAAGACGGTGCGCGAGCGCCAGAAGCCGGACATGGGATCGCCGCGGCTCTCGTGCAGCACCTCGCGCATGGGCTCGTCATAGCGGAAGTACATGGCCATGGCCGTCTTGACGGCGGCGCGGCAGAGATGGCCGGCGTTCTCGTAGGCCCTCGCGCAGACCTCGTCCGGCACGCGCCGGTCTACGACCCAGTCCGGCCATTCGGCGGTCTGGGTGAGGCGGGCCGTGCGTTCCTGACGGTCATCCTGGCTGTGAGAAGTGGATCTGGGCATGCGTGCCTCGCTTGGGGGATGTGTGCGGACCGCTTCCGGACCCGTGTCCGGGCGGTCCTGTTGCCGGACGCTACTGCGCGTCCTTCTGCTCCGCGGGTGCGGAGCCATCCTGAGCCGCCTGGCCTTCTGCCGCGGGAGCGGCCCCGGCGGCAGTCTCCGGAGCGAAGTCCGCCGCGGTGGTGGGCTTCGGCGTCCAGCCTTCGGCCCGGCACTGGGCATAGCGCTCGTTGAGCTTGCGGGTGAGGTCCAGGGCCGTGGGGTAGTCGTTCCTGATGTTGCGCACGCCGTAGACGGCCCAGGGCAGCATGTCGCAGTTCCTGAGGCATTCGATGGTCATGCTGTGCAGCAGGCGGTTGCGCTTGTCGTCGTCCCTGATGACGTGGGCGCCGGAGATGACCGCGTCGATGCGGCCCTCGTCCATGGCCTGCCAGGCCACCTTCTCGAGACTGGCGTCCTTGGCCGAGTTGGAGGAGAAGCCGCGGCCGGCGGAGATGAGCTCCTCCTTGTACTTGCGGCCCTGCTCGTCGGCGTCGAGGTCGAAGCTGCTCTTGCCGGCGATGTCGAGAAGGGCCGCTTCAATGGGC
>JAUNSE010000258.1 GCA_030539415.1 Desulfovibrionaceae bacterium | reverse complement strand
GTTATTTTTGTAGTGATCACTACAAAAATAACCATGCGCGGGAGAGGCGGACGAAAGGGCGCGCGCGGCCCCGTCCGCCCCGCTTCCGATGCGCCGGCGCGGGCAGTCCGGGCCGGACGGCACGGGCAAAGACCCGCGCAGGACGCACCTGGCCGGCCTGCCGGGCAGCGCATCCGCCGGCCCCCAATGCATCCGGGAAGGCATCGCGGCATCTCCATGTCCGAACATCACGGCATCACAACAAGGTCAGCAAGAACAAAGAGGACAATATCATGAGCAGGAACATACTCATTCTCAACGGCAGCCCGCGCCTCAGGGGCAACACCTCCATGCTGTGCAAGGCCTTCGCCGAAGGCGCGGCCTCCGCCGGCCACACGGTCACCCGCTTCGACCTGGCAAGGCTGGACATACGCGGCTGTCTCGGCTGCGCGAAGGGCGGAAAGGATCCCTCAAGCCCCTGCGTGCAGAAGGACGGCATGCGCGACATCTATCCGGCCTATCACGCGGCGGACACGGTGGTGCTGGCCTCGCCCATGTACTACTGGGCCGTGTCCGGGCAGCTCAAGACGGCCTTCGACAGGCTCTTCGCCGCGGCCGAATGCAATCCGGGCTACGCCAATCCCGTGAAGGACTGCGCCCTTGTCATGGCCGCCGAAGGGGATACTCCCGAGAACTGGAAGCCGGTGCTGGACTGGTATCATGCCCTGACGGGCTTCATCGGCTGGCGCGACCTCGGCACCGTGCTCGCCGGCGGCGTCTTCGAGGCCGGCGCCGTGGCCGGGCGCCCGATCCTCGAGGAAGCCTTCCGCTTCGGCCAGGGGCTGTAAGGAGGGAGTCATGAGCGGAACACGGACAGACGGCGATGCTCCCGGCCGCGGCGCTTCCGGCCACGACGCATCCGGCAGGGAAGATCGCCCCACAAGGCGCGGACTGCTCTTCGGCGCCGGAGCGGCCGGCATACTTGCGGCCGCGGCGGGACTGCTTGTCCCGTACCTTGCCTCCACCTCGCCGGTGAAGGTGGAGAACTTCAAAAGCGCGGGCGACGGCAGAAAGAAGCGCATTCTCGTTCTGACCGGCAGCGCCAGGGAGGGCGGCAACACCGAGCTGCTGGCGCGGGCCTTCGCGGAAGGGGCCAGGGAGGCCGGCCACAAGGCGGACATCTTCGCGGCCGCGGATGCGGACATAAGCGCCTGCCGCAACTGCGGCTCATGCTGGCAGACGGGCGGCCCCTGCGTCATGGAGGACGGCTTCGAGGTCCTGCGCCCCCTGCTCGAGGCGGCGGACATGCTGGTCTTCGCGAGCCCCCTCTACTGGTACAACTTCTCCGGGCACATCAAGTGCGTCATGGACAGGCTCTATCCCTACACAAGGAAGAACCGGCCGGTTTCCCTCGCCGCGCGCGAGGCCATGCTCCTCATGTGCGGCGAGAGCCGCCTGCTGCGCTCCTTTGCCGGCCCGGCCGAGGCCTACCGGCAGATGCTGGGGTATCTGGGCTGGAAGGACCGCGGCAGGCTCTTTGTCACCGGCGTGAACGACTTCGGGGCCATGCGCGGGAAGAAGGCGCTTGCGACAGCCCGGGAGATGGGCCGCACGGCCTGACGGGTCCGGCGCGAACGCCTCCATCCCGAACCGTTCATCCATAGTCTCCGGTCCCGCAGTCAGCCGGGCCGCCCTGCTGTCCGGGGAGGCCCGGCGGAAGAATGTCCTTCCGGCTTCCCTGCCTGCAGCCCGCCTCCCGCAAAAAAACGGCGCCTGATCCGGCCTTTTGCGCCGAAAGCCGCCCGGGAGGCGGGTTTTCGCGGCTGTTGCCCACAGGCGGGCAATGGCATACTATGCCGCTCTGCCCGCGGGACGGTCCGCAAGGTGCCGTGCGCCTTCGCGGGCGCGCCATTTTTGGGGCGGCCTCTGGCAGGGCGCCCGCGTTCAAGCTCAGGAAGATTTCAAGGAAGGACAGGACAGCAATGATAGACGTGCAGAAGGATATGCCGGATGTGGCCATTCCCATTGACAGGGTCGGCGTGCGCGGCGTGAAGATGCCCCTCTGGGTGCGCGATCGCGCCAACGAAAAGCAGTGCACCGTGGCCAGCGCCGATCTCACCGTGGATCTGCCGTCCTCCTTCAAGGGCACGCACATGAGCCGCTTCGTGGAGTCGCTGGAGGCCTGGGAGGGCCGCATCAGCTTCCACAGCGTGCGCGATCTGCTGGCCTCCATCCGCAGCCGCCTGGAGGCCCGCCGCTCGCAGGTCTCCTTCCGCTTCCCCTACTTCATCCGCAAGAAGGCCCCGGTCTCCGGCATGGAGGGCACGGTCGGCTACGACTGCGTGCTGACCGGCACCCTGGCCGGCGAGGGGGAGGGCGTCTTCGACTTCACCCTGGAGATCACCGTGCCTGTCATGACCGTCTGCCCCTGCTCCAAGGCCATCAGCGACGAGGGCGCCCACAGCCAGCGCACGCTGGTGCACATGGTCCTGCTCACGGACGGCTTCAGCTGGATAGAGGACTTTGTCGAGCTGGCCGAGGAATCGGGGTCGAGCCCTGTCTACACCACCCTCAAAAGGGAGGATGAAAAGTATGTCACCGAGCATGCCTTCGCCTCTCCCTGCTTTGTGGAAGATGTTGTGCGCAATGTGGCCAAGAGACTTAAAGAGCATCCGCATCTTCGCGGCTTCCATGTAGATGTCGAGAGCATGGAATCCATTCACAATCACAATGCAGTTGCCTGCATTGAATACAATTTCCATGCAACAGACACTTGCGGACAGTGAAATTTCCATTGTTACACAGGTAGGGTTTAAGATTTTGTACTCTCGTTGCTGATTCCGCGAGAAAAAAAACGGAGATCGGGGCCCTCTTCGCCTTGACTCTGCAGACAGACAGAGCTTATAAATAAGCGTCTTTTTTGCTTGCCACGCTGTTTTTCAAGCTCGCTCACTGCAGGCCGCGCCTCCCATCAGCCCCGCATTTGTGTTGTCATGCGGGCAGGTTGGATGACGCGTCCCGGGTCGGTTTTTTGTTTTTGACGGCATTTTCCGCCAAAGGCGAATGCCGGCCGAAGGAGATGGCCGCCTCCGGCGCCCTTTGAACTGGAGTAGTAATGGGGATCCGATACACGCTCTTGGCTCTCGCCCTTGTCTGCCTGATGGTTTCCGGCTGCGCGAAGAAACATCCGCAGCCCGAGCCGGAAGCCAATCCGATGGTGATCAAGTTCGAGAAGTTTCGTCAGACATACGACTCTTCAACATACAAGGCCGAGAACAGCGAGTTCGACCTGAGCAGCGGGGCCGACGATGACAACGTCGAATACGCCCCCGCCTCCATTTCCGGTCCCAATTCGGGCGTGACCAGCATCGTGCTGGCCAGGGCGCACAGATCCATCGGCACGCCGTACGTCTTCGGCGGCACCCAGCCCGGCGGCTTCGACTGCTCCGGCCTTGTGCAGTGGGCCTACAAGGGCGCCGGCATCCGCCTGCCCCGCACGGCGCGCGAGCAGTCCCAGGCCGGCTTCGGCATCCGCAACAGGTCGCAGATGCGCGCCGGCGACATCGTCGCCTTCCGCCGCAGAAGCGGCGGCGGCTACCACACCGGCATCTACATCGGCGACGGCAAGTTCATCCACGCCCCGCGCAGGAACAAGCGCGTGCGCATCGAGTCCATGGAAACCGGCTACTTCGCCCGCAACTTCATAGGCGCCCGCCGCGTGGACACGAGCAACCGCAGCACCGAGCTCGCCCTGGCCACCGAGAAGGCCGACAGGCAGTACACGGCCAGAAAGAGCAAGTCCTCGAAGAGCAAGGTCGCCAGGACAGGAGTGTCCAAGAAGTCCTCCAAGGCCACGGCCTCCAGAAAGGCGCAGGCCTCGAGAAACAAGGTCCAGGCCTCCAGGACCAAGGCCA
>JAUNSE010000257.1:2526-3897 GCA_030539415.1 Desulfovibrionaceae bacterium | reverse complement strand
AAGCCGGCCGCCAGGAAGCCCGCCGCCAAGCCCGCGGAGGACAAGCCGGCTGCCGAAAAGCCAGCCGCAAAGCCCGCTCCCGAAAAGCCGGCTCCGAAGGCCAGGCCTGCCGAGCAGGACAAATCCCGCATCACCGTCTTCGCCCGCGAGACCGGCGCCACCGTGCGCATCGCTCTCGGCCGCACCGTCACCGGCTAC
Organism: Desulfovibrionaceae bacterium; assembly: GCA_030539415.1. GTDB lineage: Bacteria > Desulfobacterota > Desulfovibrionia > Desulfovibrionales > Desulfovibrionaceae > Desulfovibrio. The sequence goes on along the minus strand of JAUNSE010000257.1, from coordinate 3,699 downwards.
AAGCCCATGCTGCTGGACAATCCCGACCGCCTCGTGGTCGACATAACGGGCGAGTATCCCGATCTCAGGGCGCCCGGCGTGCCGTCCAATCCGCTCGTGACCAACGTGCGCCTCGGCAAGTACGACAACCGCACCCGCGTTGTCATTGATCTGAAGAAGGCGCCCGGCAAGCACAGGATCATCCTCTCCGAGGACAGGCAGCGCATTGACGTCCGCGTGGACAGATAGGCGGCAGGACAGAATTTTTCAAACCGGCCCGGGGGCGGACCAGCCCCCGGATGCCAGCATATTCGAATCAGTGGATCGGAGCGGCGCGGCACAGCCGCTCCGGCATCGGGTTTTTTGTGCCCTGTTTTGTTCTTTTTGACTGCTGAAGTAGGACGGTCCTGCTCGGCAAAACCCTTCTTCCCCGCCGCGGGGAAATCTGCGAGCCCCCAATGAGCACCGTAATCTCCTTTCTCAACAGGCTCCTGTACGGCAAGCGCTCGACCGATCGCGAGAAGACCCTTGCCAGGTTCACGGACCGATACGCCCTTTTCAAGGATCTGCTTGACGCCAATGCCAAGATAGCCCGCATTCTGGCCGTCCTCGACACCGTCTATCACGGCAGCAAGCAGCTGGACATCGTGCAGATACGCCATGAGGTGCTGCGCGGCATCACTGCCGCCCGCACCATGGCCACCTCGCTCAACGGCCTTTCCGGCGGCCGCTACAAGGGGCTGGAGGAATCGCTCGAGAGCATCATCAGGCACATAGAGAGCGAGCTTCACACCGGCACGTCCGGCGAGGTGAAATTCCTGACCCTTCCCCTCAATTCGGTGGACGCCAGCATGACCGACTCCGTCGGCGGCAAGAACGCCAATCTCGGCGAGCTGGCCAACATGCTCGAAATGCCCGTGCCCAGGGGCTTTGCCATCACCACCCGCGCAGGCGATGTCTTCATGGCGAAAAATCCCGGCCTGTTCGATGTCATCCAGGACGAGCTCACGGGCATAGACATCGACGAGCCGGCCTCCATCCAGACCGCCAGCGACAACATCCACGCGGCCATCATGGCCGCTCCCGTGCCCGCGGAGCTGGAAGAGGCCATCCACACGACCTACGACAAGATCTTCGAAGGCAGGGACGTGCCCGTGGCCATGCGCTCCTCGGCCATCTCCGAGGACGGCGTGC
>JAUNSE010000257.1:0-2516 GCA_030539415.1 Desulfovibrionaceae bacterium | reverse complement strand
GCAGTCCTTTGCCGGCCTGTATCTCTGCATTCTGGGCGTGCAGCGGGACGGCCTGCTCGACGCCTTCAAGCGCGTGCTGGCCAGCATGTACTCCCCCCGCGCCCTGTCCTACCGCCTGACCAACGGCTACGAGCTCTCCTCGGCCGGCATGGCCATGTGCTGTCTGCAGATGATCAACGCCCACGCGGCCGGCGTCTGCTTCTCGCGCCATCCCGTCAACCTGCGCTCCAACGACGTGCTCATCAACGGCGTCTGGGGGCTGGGCGAGGCCGTGGCCGACGGCTCGGCCGTGTCCGACGAATGGCTGGTCTCCCGCGCCACCATGCGCGTGACCCGCGAGACCATTGTCGGCAAGCTGACCCAGGTGGTGCTGAAGAAGACGCCCGAAGGCACCATGGCCCCGCAGGTTCAGGAAGTCGACGAGATGCTGGTTCACGTGCCCTGTCTCACGCCGCCTCAGATCATGCAGATCGCGCAGGCGGCCATCAAGCTGGAGCATCACTATCAGTATCCCCAGGACATCGAATGGGTGCTTGACGAAGACGAGCAGCTGCTTCTTCTTCAGGCACGGCCCATGGGCTTCGACGCCACTTCGGCGGACGAGCGCGCTCCCGAGCTCAAGGGAATCAAGCCTCTGGTGCGCTCGGCCGACATCGCGGCCAAGGGCGTGGCCTGCGGCCGGGTCATGGTCATGGACCCGGACGAGGACATGACGCACTTCCCCGAAGGCGACGTGCTCGTGCTCACGCACTCCTCCCCGCACGCCACCGTGGCCATGCAGCGCGCCTGCGCCATCATCGCCGAGGTGGGCTCCCTGACCGGCCACATGGCCTCGGTCTGCCGCGAATACGGCGTGCCCACCCTGATCAATGTTCCCGGCGTGACGGAGCTTCTCAAGGACGGACAGCTGGTCACCGTGGACGCCTTCAAGGGCCGCGTTTTCGACGGAGAGATACCGGAGCTGCTGGAGCTGCGCATACAGCGCCCGCCCGTGGCCAACACGCCGGCCACCGCCTTCATGCGCCGCCTCGCGCCGCACGTTCTGCCCCTGCATCTGGTGGATCCGCGCTCCGCGGCCTTCTGCCCGCAGAACTGCACGAGCCTGCACGACATCATGCGCTTCATCCACGAAAAGTCCTACAAGGAGATGTTCACGCTCTCGGACGAGGTGTCCGAAAGCAGCGAGAACGTGGCCACGCAGTTCGTGGGCGCCATCCCTCTGGACCTGTACATCATCGACCTCGGCGGCGGCCTGAGGGATCCCATGGCCAGGACCTGCTGCCAGGAGGATGTCACCAGCATCCCCTTCAGCCATGTGCTCGCCGGCATGCTCTGCCCCGAGGTGCAGGCCAAGGGTCCCAGACCCGTCAATCTGCACGGCTTCATGTCGGTCATGGGCCACAGCGCTCTCGGCCCGTCCGCGGCCGAGCGCTTCGGAGACCACAGCTACGCCATCATCTCGGACCGCTATCTCAACTTCTCCTCGCGCGTCGGCTATCACTACGCCATTCTGGACAGCTGGTGCGGCACCACGGTCAGCAAGAACTACATCCGCTTCGAGTTCGCCGGCGGCGCGGCGGGCTCCCTGCAGCGCGAGCGCCGGGTGCGCTGCATCGGCCTCATACTGAAAAAGCTCGGCTTCAGGGTCGCGGTCATCGGCGACCGCGTCCAGGCCAGATACCAGAAGTATCCCCGCGAGCAGACCGTCGCCGCCCTGAACCAGATCGGCCGCCTGCTCATCATGACAAGGCAGATGGACATGCTCATGACCTCCGAGGAGGCCGTGGTGACCTTTGCCGGCAAGTTCCTCAACGGCGAGTATCACTAGTCCGCATGCCCGGTCCGCGGGCGGCGCCGTCCTGCGGCCGCCCCGGACCAGGCATGTTGCACGCGCATCAGCGCACCCGCTCCCGTTTGTATAGTGTGGAGCGGCAGCCGCCGCCCGTCCGCGGCGGGCCCGCTTCCCTTTTCCCGTCAGAACCAGCACATGAGCACTTCCCCCCGCATGCCGGCCGGTGCGGCCGGCCAGTCCCAGACCCTGCTGAGCCGCGACTTTCTCCTGCTCTTCTTTCTTGTTCTGTGCGCCAACTGCTACATGGCCATCTACTACTGCTTCGAGCAGTGGCTGGAGGAGGCGCTCGTGCCCGCCGGCTGGCGCGGCCTTCTGCTGGGGGCGCTCTTCGGCATGGTCCTCGTGACACGGCCCGCCGCCACCGTGCTGCTGCTCAAGGCCGACAGACTGCTGCCCATGCTGCTGTCCATGCTCTTCAGCAGCGCCGTCCTCTTCTCCTATCAGTTCATGCCGCAGGACTCGCCGGCCTTTGTCTGGATTCTGCTTTTCGTGCGCCTTCTGCAGGGCTTCTGTCTGGCTGTCTTCAGCTCCTGCGCGGTGTCGCTGCTGGTGACCTGCATTCCGCCCGGCCAGAGCGCCAGGGGCTTCGCCCTCTTCTCGCTGACCACGCTCATTCCCTACGCGGTCGCCCCCTCGGCCGGAGAGCTTCTGCTGCCCCTGGTCG
>JAUNSE010000256.1 GCA_030539415.1 Desulfovibrionaceae bacterium | reverse complement strand
CTTCGACAGCCTCTTCCCCGCCTTTGCCCCGCTGAAGCCCCTGTTCGCCCTGCTGACGGATCTGAAGAAGACCAGCTTCCGCGGTTTCTCTTTGGACGAGCTGAACCGGCTGGAAAGCGGGCAGGGGCAGGAGAAGGCCATGCAGGACCTGCAGAAGCGCGCCGAAGCGCTGCTGACTCCGCCCGTCATCAATCTGCCCCGCGCCGGCCTGCCCGATCTCGTCGGCAGCCTGTTCGGACCGCGGAGCGCCATGCACGAGGCGCTGTCCGCGGCAGCCCGCGGCGCGGCGGATCAGAGTGCCGTCATGGAGGCGCTCGAACAGTGCGGCAGGTTCGCCGAAGGGCGCTGGAAGAAGGACAGAAAGACGGTTGAGGAGCATGTCGACTCGGCCTGGAGCGCGGTCTGCAGGAAGAAGGGCGTCAGGCAGAGGGAGCTGGACGGCCCGGCCCGGCGCCAGGTCCTGCAGCAGTATGACGAGCGCCTTGACGTCCTCTCCGAATGGCTCGGGAGAGCCGCGCTCATGGGAGCCGGACACATGGACAGAATCCGCGGCCTGAAGAACAGGATTCTGAAGGAGCTCGAGACAGCCGGCACGCTGTCCCTTCCGTCCGGGCGGGCCCGGAAGGGCTGCTTTGCCGTCCCGGTTGTCTGCATGCTCGAACTGCTGAAAAGCCGTCTGCTGCGCGCGCCTCTGCCGCCCTTCTACGCGGACGCCCTGCGCACGGGGCGCATCATCCTGGACGGCGAGTTCAGACCGGTTCTGGACAGGGACATGTGCCATGTGCAGTACTACGAGCCGTGGCGCCGGGCGCTCATGCATGTTGCGAGGCCCGGCATGACGCTCGATCTGGCGCGCGCGGCCATCTGCGATGCCGGGGAATGCGACGGCGACCTGTTTGACAACGCGGGCCAGCTCTCCCTCATCCTGCGGCTGCAGGGCGGAGAAGGGATTGTGCCCGATGCCGGGGCCCCGGCGGAAAGGAACGCCGACCTTGTCGCGCTCCGCTTCGAGGACGAACTCGCACTCGATCATGCAGCCGGCCGTCTCACCGAAGCTGACAGGGAGAATCTGCTCAATCTTCTCTCGGCGTACAGGCAGCGCTTCTACGGACAGAAGTCTTTCGGCTGCTGGAAGCAGTTCATCGACGCCCTGCGGCGGCAGAAGGCCGACAGGGTGGAGGAGCGGCGAAAGGAGCTTGACCGCGAAATCGGCATCCGGGCGGCGTCCGGAGAAAGTCCCGTTCTGGACGCGGCCGGACGCTGCCTGACCGACGGCGAGTTCGCCATGGTCGAGGAAGCCCTCAATGTCTTTGACACCGGAGGCAGCTGGGAAGCCGGGGAGATTCAGGAGGCACTCGGGAAGCAGGACGAGTTCTGCCTCTTTCTGCAGCAGTATGACGAGCTGGAGGCGGAGTGCCGCGCCATCGGGAGCAGGCCGTTCTCCACGCTGCTCGACAGGCGGCTGCCGGGGCTTCTCGAGACCTCCTCGCGCGACATCGCGGAGAGCGGAAGCTTCATCCGCTCCTGGCCCTCGGCCGGGCGGCCCCGGAAGAATTCCGGCGCCCCGGGCATCACCGGATTCATCGGCGGACTGGGCTTTCGCGATGTCAGGCTGGTCAGGGCATCGAAGGACGGGGAGGTCTTCGAGCTGAACGTGGCGCCGGACCCGAAGGATCTGGCCGTCTACAGCCATCCCATAGCCTCCTTCGGCACGCGGCTGAAGTCGCCGCTCCATGTTCTGGCGCTCCCGGGCATGAGCCACCCCCGGAGCATTCTCTCCCGGGTCGGCAGTCTGTCCGGAGGCGGCTGCGGGACCACCGTCGTGCTTCTTGACTGCGCGCTCTCGAAGGAGCAGCGCCGGCAGCTGGCGGCCTTGTGCCACGCCAGAGAGAACAGCAGCATCCATTTCATTCTGATTGACAGGATTCTGGCTCTCCACCTCGCCCTGAAGGAGCCTTCAGAACGGCTGGCCTGCCTGCTTGACTGCTCGCTTCCCTATGCGTCTCCTGTGCAGCCCTTCGTCTGCTCCGGCACAACGCCGGAGGAGATGTTCTGCGGCCGTGAGCGGGAGCTGAAGGCCGTCACGGACATGAACGGCGCCTGCTTCGTGTACGGCGGCCGCCAGCTGGGCAAGACGGCCCTGCTGCTCAGGGTGCGGAGCCTCCAGCACTTCCCGAAGGACGGAAAGTATGCCGTGGTCTGCGACATCAAGGGCAGGACGGACGAAGGCGAGGTCGTGAGAATTCTTGCCGGCGCGCTGAACAGGGAGTGCGGGGACGCCAGCCTGTCCTTCGGAGGCAGGACCATGGAGGAGTTCTGCGCCCAGCTGGACAGGGCCTTCCGCGAGCGGAAGATGGAGACGCTGCGGCTCATGATCGACGAGGCCGATGCCTTCCTGAAGAGCATCGCGGAGCAGGACTACGCGCCGCTGCGGCCCCTGTTCAACCTCAGGATCAGTCATCCCTCCGGCTTCAAGGTCGTTCTGACCGGACTCAACAACGTCTACCGCGCCCGCCGCGCCACCGCAAACAACGGCGACTGGGGCAGGCTCGGCCAGCCGCTGTGCGTCAGGCCCCTGTCGCAGGCCGCGGCGCTGCGCTTCCTGCTGCGGCCCCTGCGCTTTCTGGGCTTCCGGCCGGGGCCGGACTCCCGGCTTCCTGCCCTGCTTTCGTGCACCAACTACTATCCGGGTATCCTGCACTATTTCGGCTACTCGATTGTTGCGTCCGTCGGCGAGAGCTTCGACATCTGCTGCAAGGGCATGCACGATGTGCCGCCCTTCGAGCTTCGGCAGGAGATGCTCGGCGCCATCATGAACGGGCATTCGGTCATCAGCGGCATCAGGGCGAAGTTCATGAGCTCCCTGTCTCTGGACGAGCGGTACCTGATGCTCGCCCGCTGCACGGCCATGCTGTATCACTATGGCGAGCCCATGCTCGACGGCTACAAGGGCTACACTGTCGCAAGGATCAGGGAAATGGCCGAAGGCTACAGCATTCGCTGCCTGGCCGAACTGAGCGACGACGAATACGAGGCCCTTCTCGACGAGATGACCGAAATGGGCATCCTGCACCGGGCCGAAACAGGCGTATACCGCCTGCGCAGGCGCGCCTTCCTGGACTTCATCGGCGGGAAGGCGGACGAACTCGAACAGGTGATGGACCGCGAGAACAGGCGGGAGGAGCTGGAATAAGCCCCGGAGCGAGCCCCGGCCCGGATCTGACCCGGCCGGGGCTCCTTCTGCCGGAAGATGCTCAGCTTCTGTCGGGATGATACGCCCTGGCGGCCCGCAGAAGGAACTCGGAGCGCTTCATGCCATGCTTTTCGGCTCTGCGGTCGATTTCCTGGACCTCGGCCCAGGTCAGGCGGAGGCAGGCCCGGGTCAGGGTCGCGTCGGGAAGGACCACCGGAACGAGCGGGTACAGAATCTCCCCCTCGGGCTTCCAGTCATTTCCCTTCAGGTTCGCCGCGATGCGCTCTCTGGCAGCGGCCAGAGCGCAGGGTTCGGGAATGGCATCGCCCTGATCGTCATAAGCTTCGACGGTGACGCGCAGGCAGTCCGTCGCCATGAACATGGCATCTTCCAGATCGTCTCCCTGGGAGAGCGCCTCGGGAAAGTCGGGGCTCATAATGGCGTATCCGCCATCCTCGCTCGGAATGAAGGCGCAGAAATAGTATCTCAGCATGGTTCCTCCCGCGCCCGGCCGGTTTTCTGGTTTTCTGTTCTTGGGGCTGGGCGCTTGCTGACTTCTCTTCTACCTGTTTCGGGTCCGTCTGTCACGCTGTCCGGCCGGGCAGCGCAGGGGCAGGGCGGACGGTTCACCCCGGGACCGCACTCCGCCTTGCGCGCCGGACGCGAAAAGGCCCCTCCCGCCAGGACGGTTGGCGGAAGGAGCCGCGTGCAGGCC
>JAUNSE010000255.1:315-3929 GCA_030539415.1 Desulfovibrionaceae bacterium | reverse complement strand
TCCGCCAGATGATCCGCGAGATGCAGGACGCGGGGGACGACGAGCGGGCCGCCAAGTTCGAAAAGATCCTCTCGGACGTGCCGACCCTGTGGGAGCGCTACAAGAATCTGCCCCTGAAGACGCGCATAGGCAGCGGCTCCTCCAACCGCTCGCACTCCTACGGCATGGGCCTGGTGGTCACGGACACGGTGCCGCGGCGCTCGGCGCGCTTTCTGAAGGAGAGCACGCAGGCCCAGCCGTCCATCCCCATCCGCGTCGACGTGGAGCAGCACGTCATCTACCGCGAGCCCGAGAACCCGGGCGCCTGGGACAACTTCCTGCGCGGGCTGCGCTGGATGCCGGGCTGCTCGAAGCTCGGCATGGACAGGCGCAGCGAGTGGGCCTTCGCCACGGACAACGTGCGCATCTGCAGCGAGGGCAATCTGGTCAACCTGGGCGGCACCAATGTCAGCCGGGCGCGCGAGACCGAGCGCGAGGCCGCCTCGCCGGGCGTGCACTACCTCAACAGCTCGCTGACCAACTTCCTCAAGGTGCTCTTCGGCTTCATCCCGGCCATGGGCTCCTTCCTGTACACGCAGGAGTGGTGGTTCCTGGCCTGGTTCGGGCCCTTCATCTGGTTCGGCATCACCGGCGTGCGCAACGTCATCATGATGGTGCTGAGCGCCAAGGGCATGTCCCGCAGCACGCTCATGCACTGGCGCGATCAGGTGAGCATAAGCCGCATCTGCGACTCGCTCATGTACACGGGCATCAGCGTCTTCCTGCTCGAGGTCATGGTCTACGTCTGGTTCCTGAAGGGACTTGTGGGCGTGGACACGGGCACGGATCCGATCTTCGTCCTGACCGTCATCAGCATGGTGAACGGCCTGTACATCTGCGCCCACAACATCTACCGCGGCTTCCCCAAGACCGCGGCCATAGGCAACATCTTCCGCTCCATCCTCAACATCCCCGTGGCCATGCTCTACAACATGGGCCTGTGGCAGCTGCTGCAGGCCCTGGGCGTGCAGGATCCCGGCGTCTACCTCATTCCCAGCGCGACCATCATCTCCAAGACCGCCTCGGACACGGTGGCGGCCATCATCGAGGGCTTTGCCGACAGCCGCGTCAACAGGCGCATAGGCATCACCGACTACAAGAACAAGCTGCGCTCGCTCTTCGACTGCTACACCAAGCTCGAGCTGATGTTCCCGAAGGAGGACTGCCTGAACCGTCTGGCGCATCCCGGCGGCCTGCAGGGCAGGGGAGGGCCTGAGGCGGTCAGGCTCGAGCGGGCCTTTATTGTCAATGCTCTGGACATGATGTATCTGTGGTACTACCAGCCCCGTGCGCAGGACGCCTTCAGGCAGGTCATGCGCACGCTGAGCAGCGCGGACAAGACCGTGCTCGCCCTGTCGCAGCTCGTGCTGCTGCGCGAGCGCGAGATTGTCCAGCTCATGGCCGACGATCTTGTCGGACGCAACTTCACGCGGCCGCTGGCCTTCTTCCTCAGCAAGCACAAGGAATACGTCAAGGAGATGGTCCGCCTGTGCAAGGCCGGCCGGACCCGCTCCATGCGCACCCACAAGGCCGTGTTCGGGGAGACGGGCCAGAACTAGGAGACATTTCGTCCGGCCCGTCCCGGGCGCCCGCGCCCCGGACAGGACCGGACCCGCACCTTTCAGGCCGCCGCATGCCAGCAGATTTTCCGCCGAAGCGGCGGTGAAGAGGAAGACAACGTGGAAGACATGAAACAGGAAGCGCCTTCCTGTCAGTACCGGTACGTGTGGATGCCGGCCCTCTGGGGCACGGGCCAGAACTTTCCGCTGGAGGGCCTTGTGCCCGCGGCGGAGCGGCTGTGGCCGGGACTGCCGGCCGCCCTTGCCAGACCCTGCGGGGCTCCGGCCTTCGAGCCTGCGGACCTCCCCCTGGGAGCCAGGGAGATGGGCGCCTATCTGAACGACCTCGAGGCCTTTTCGGCCGAGGCCGCCCGCGGCGGCGACGCCGTGAGCGCCATGCTGGCCGAGAGCCTCAGGAGGGATCAGGAGACGCAGCTTGCCCGCGAGCTTGCCGAGGTGCAGGCCCTGGCCGGAAGCGGCGCAGCCCAGCCCGCGGCCCAGGCCGCGCCCGTCATGCGCCAGCGCGCCCAGCGCCTGCTCGCCTGGTTCTGGTTCCAGCAGAAGAATCTGGCCGAGATAGCCGAACTTGTGCGGCGCGTGAACAGCGGCGTGCAGGGACTGGGCGAGGGGCTCGCGAAGGACACGGCGGAGACGCCCGGACTCGAGGCCGGCGTCATCCCGCTCGCGACCGATCTCGAGGAAGGCATGGACGAAATGGGCGGCGACTGGCGCAGATGGCTCGAGGCCGCCCTGGCCCTGACCGGGGAGGAGACGGTCTTCGTGCTGGACAGGCTGCCCGAGGGCCTCGAGGCCGCGGCCGGCCCCTTTGACGGGGGCGCGGACTTCGCAGTGCAGCTCGGAGCGCCGGAAGGGATCGCCGTTTCGGGCGCCGTCGTGCCGGCAGGACAGCTTCTGCCGAAGGCCGTCTGGCTGCCGGACGCGGAGCGCGCTGTCCGCCTCGTGCTCGTCCTGGCGGGAGAGCGCGCATGAAGGAGCTCTTCGCACGGGGCCTTCGGGGCGTGATCTTCGACTGCGACGGGGTCATGATCGACTCGACCGACGCAAACAGAGCCTTTTACAACCTGATTCTGGCGCATTACGGCCTTCCTCCGATGACGCCGGATCAGGAGGAGTACTCCTTCATGGCCTCCTCGGCGCAGGCGCTCGAGCGCCTGCTGCCGGAGCATCTGCACGCCGAAATCCCCCGCATAGGCAGGGATGTGGTGAATTACCGCAGAGAAATCATGCCGCTTGTAAAAATTTTTCCCGGTTTTCTTGATTTTGCCGCTTTTTTGCATAATCATGGCATCAGAATGGCTGTACTCACCAATCGGACTGCCGGCGGGATGAAAGCTGTTCTAGACTTTTTCTCCCTGCCGCCGTATTTTGATCCTGTAGTTACTGCCTCCAGCGGCTTCTGCAAGCCCTCTCCGAAGGGCGCCCAGCTCATTCTGGAGGCCTGGGGCTGCCAGCCGGCCGAAGCGCTCCTCGTGGGCGACAGCGAGGCCGACCTTGCCGCGGCCCGCGCCGCGGGCATCCCCTTCGCCGCCTCTCCCGCCGCCCCGGCGGGCCTTGGCGGGGACATCCGCATGAGCAGCTACGCGGACCTGCGCAGGGACCTCGAGCCTGTTCTCGACCGGACGCCCCTCTGATTTCGGAGCCTTCATGTTCGTTATTGCCAATATCGTCGATGCCGTCGGAGCCATTGCCCACATGCTGATCAGCGCCTACATACTGGTGGTGCTGGCGGCCTGCGTGATATCCTGGTTCCGGGTCTCGCCGTATCATCCCGCGGTCCGCGTGCTGCGCCAGCTGACCGATCCGGTCTTCGACTGGGCGCACCGCAGGCTGCCCTTCACGCGCAGCGTCAGCGGCCTCGATCTCGCGCCGCTCGCCATCATCGTCGGCCTGGAGCTGTTCGACCTCATTGTCATCAGGTCCCTGCGCCAGCTGGCCGTGACGCTTTAGAAAATTCTTCAGGAAAACGGGCCGCACGGGAGGGACCCCGGCGGCAGA
>JAUNSE010000255.1:0-305 GCA_030539415.1 Desulfovibrionaceae bacterium | reverse complement strand
TTCCGGAGCCCGAGACACGGGTCCCGGAACGCGGTGAGGGCCGGACCGGCCCCCTTCCGCGACATTTCGCAACCAATCCCCCGCGGGAGGGCCCCGTATCTGCCCCGACCGCGTTTAACCTCAACACGGGAGACTCGCCATGGACCAGCGCGATCTAGATTTCATTCAGGCCAATGCTGACAAAGACCCTGAACTGAAGTCGGCATGGGAAGATCATGTTCTTTTGAGCAAGCAGGTGGAAAAGCTCGAGTCCAAGCCCTTCCGCAGCCCCGCGGAAGAGCAGAGCCTCAAGCATCTCAAGAAGC
>JAUNSE010000254.1 GCA_030539415.1 Desulfovibrionaceae bacterium | reverse complement strand
GTGGCCTGAGCCTCTTCTGCAGCTGAATCCGACCTTTGCTCCTGGCGGAAGCATTGATGATCTGGTCAAACAGGACATTCTGCATCCCCTGTGCTCCGAAATCTTCCGCATCGGCAAATCCTTCAAGAACCCTGGCGGCCACGCCATGCAGCTCTACCGGCATCAGGCCGAAGCCATCAGGGCCGCCCAGGACAAAGACAACTATGTCCTGACGACCGGCACAGGCTCGGGCAAGAGTCTCTCCTACATCGTGCCGATTGTTGATGAAATTCTGAAGCAGAAGGCCAAAGGCGAGGGAGAGGGCAGAATCAAGGCCGTCATTGTCTATCCCATGAACGCCCTGGCGAACTCTCAGGCGATGGAGCTCGAAAAATTCCTCTGCTACAGAAGCGGCATGGATGTGCCCGCCACGCAGACTGCCGAGAAGAACGGGGCGCAGACAAGCTCTCTGCCCTCTCTTTTCCCGGTAACCTTCAGGCGTTACACGGGACAGGACGATATGGAGGCCCGCCGCGACATTATCGCCGAACCGCCGGACATTCTGCTGACCAACTACATGATGCTTGAACTGCTGCTGACCAGAGTGCATGAAAGAGGTCTGATCGAGGCGGCCAGGGGTCTGCAGTTCCTGGTCTTTGACGAGCTGCACACCTACCGCGGCCGCCAGGGCGCGGACGTGGCCATGCTGATCCGCCGCCTGCGGGCTGAGCTCACGCCGACTGGCACGGACGCGAGTTTTCGCTGCGTCGGCACGTCCGCCACACTGGCCGGTCCGGGCACCTTTGCGGCCCAGAAGGCCGAGGTTGCCAAGCTGGCCGGCACAATCTTCGGCAGTCCTGTTGACCCGGACAAGGTCATCATGGAAACCCTTCAGGCCGAGACACAGTGCAGTGACTTCGGGTCGGACGCATTCAAGAGCAGGCTTAAGGATTTCCTGAACTCAGGGGAGAAACTCACTAAAGCCACTGCCTACAGCGACTTTGTCAGCAATCCTCTCGTTGTCTGGATCGAGAATACGGTGGGCATCAGGGAAAGCGACGAAAAGGATGGCCGCCTTGTCCGCTGCACGCCCCGCCCGCTCAAGTCGGACAACGGACTCGCCGAAGAACTGGCCGAACTGTGCGGCATTGACGTCTCTATCTGCGTGCAGGCACTCAAGAACACGCTGCTGGCAGGCTCGGAAATCAAAAACCCGGCCACAGGCAAAAGCGTCTTTGCCTTCAAGCTGCATCAGTTCCTGAGCAAGGGCGATACGGTCTATACGACTCTGGAGCCGGAAGATCAGCGCTATATCACCCTCTTCGGCCAGAAGCTCGCTCCGGAACGGGATAACGCCCTGCTCTATCCGCTTGTCTTCTGCCGTGAATGCGGCAAAGAATATTACTCCGTTTCTGTCGAGGGAAATCTGGACGCAGACACTGTCACTTTTCTGCCTGTTTCCCCGAATCAGACCGGTCAGGATACACTGATCAAGGGCTATCTCTTCCTTGACAAAGACAATCCCTGGCCCGCGTCCCCATACAGCGGGAAACCCAAAGTCAAGCGGGGCAAAAAAGGCAGCAAGCCGCTGGCAGAGGACCAGGAAACAGTGAATGCCAAGGCGCTCTTCGACAGAGTTCCTGAAGAGTGGCTGGAAGAGAATAAGTCAGGAACGACTGTCAGCAGCAACTACAGAAAATACCTGCCCCAGGCATGGTATGTGCTGCCGGACGGCAGCGCCTCAAAGCAGCCGGTCAACGGCTCTACCCCCGCCTGGTTCATGCCCATTCCCTTCAAGTTCTGCCCAAGCTGCCAGGTTTTCTATCCGCAGCGGGCCAACGAGTTCTCAAAGCTCAGCACCCTGAGCTCGGAAGGACGCAGCACGGCCACCACCATTCTCTCCATGTCCGCTGTCAAGCATCTGCGGGAGAGCACGGAAGTGCCGAAAGATGCCCACAAACTGCTCTGCTTCTCCGACAACCGGCAGGACTCGTCCCTGCAGGCCGGTCATTTCAACGACTTTGTCCAGTTCAGTTTTGTGCGCTCGGCACTCTACAATGCTCTGGCCGCAGCGGGAAACCAGGGAGTGAACTCCACAGATCTTCCCGACAGGGTCTTTGCCGCCATGGGCATTCCCTTCAACGGCACCTATCCTGCCGACAGATATTCCAAAACGCCGCACACTGCGGACTCGATTGCCGGTGAAATTGAACAGGATTTTCGAGCTGTCCTTGAATACCTGATCTACAGCGATCTGGCGCGCGGCTGGCGCATTGTCTCTCCCAATCTTGAGCAGTGCGGCCTGCTCAGAATAGAGTACAGCACACTTGATACCGTGTGCGGTGAGGATGCGCTCTGGACCGGCAACAATATGCTGGCTCAAGCCTCTGCTGATGTCCGTCAGAAAGTGGCCGTCACCTTCCTGGATTTCCTTCGCAGCCGGCTGTGCCTCAACCTTCCTTCTCTCCAGACAAGCAGACAGGACAATCTTGTCCGCAGGTCCGAGAGTTTGATTGACCCATGGCATATGGACGAGAAGGACAGGCTCAGGCATGCCACTACTCTCTTTCCCCGCGCCAAGAACCGCAACGACAACAGCTATGACGCCCTGTATGTCTCACCCAGAGGCCTGTTCGGCCACTGGCTCAGACGCTGCGGTCTCTTCGGCAAGCCCAAGCTGGAGAACGAAGAAATCACCGGAATCATAGAAAAGCTTGTCAGCGTGCTGTTCACACGCGGCCTGCTCTCTTCCGGGACATCCAGAAGCGGTGAAACATGGTATCAGGTCAACACAAAGGCTCTTGTCTGGAAGGTCGGAGACGGGCTGAATGCCTATCCCGAACGATTCCGTCTGCGTGATGCCGAGGCGCATCCCAAACGCGTCAATCCATACTTTGCCGGTCTTTACAAAACAGCCGCTCAAAGCGACTGCCGATTGCTGGCCATGGAGCATACCGCGCAGGTGCCGTCAGCGGAGCGGGAGAAACGGGAAAAAGCGTTCACCATGGCCGTTCTGCCCGTCCTCTACTGCTCTCCCACCATGGAACTTGGCGTGGACATCTCCCTTCTGACCTGCGTTGCCCTGCGTAACGTCCCGCCAACACCTGCCAATTATGCGCAGCGCTCAGGCCGCGCCGGACGAAGCGGCCAGCCAGCTCTGGTCATCACCTACTGCATCCAGGGCAGCTCACACGATCAGCACTTCTTCAATGCCCCGGCGAAAATGGTCAACGGTGCCGTAACTCCGCCGCGCATAGACCTGGCCAACGAAGATCTCGTCCGCTCCCACGTGCATGCCATGTGGCTGACCGAGGCGTCCCTGTACCTTGGCTCCTCTGTCGCCGAACTCCTTGTTACTACAGACCCTGACCTTCCCCCTGTCGCCAGTGTGAGCGACACGCTGGAGGATCAGGATATTAAAGGCACAACGGTCATCAAGGCGGGCAAGCTGCTTGCCGATCTGGATCCCTATCTGAAAGGAGCCACCTGGTACGTGAATGGCTGGCTCGAAACAACCATTCAGGATATCGGGAACTCCTTCGATCTGGCCTGCGAGCGCTGGCGCACCCTTTTCCGCAGTGCCAGGGACGAAAAGGCGCGCTATCAGAAGATTCTTGACAATCCGACTACATCCCAAGCCCAGCGCAGGGACGCTCTCAAGCTGTTCCACGCCGCGAAAAAGATGTATGACAGTCTGCTGACCAAGGCAAACAAGACAAACAAGGCAAACAACACTGACGATTTCTACTCATACCGTTACTTTGCCAGTGAAGGCTTCCTGCCTGGCTACAACTTTCCCCGTCTGCCGCTCACTGCCTGCGTGGAAGTGCAAAGGGAAAATCAGGCCCCGCAGAATGAAACCATATCCCGCCCCCGCTTTCTGGCCATTTCTGAATTCGGTCCGAACAGCTGCATCTATCACGAGGGCAACAAGTACACTATCAGCAGAGTGCTTTCCTACACTCAG
>JAUNSE010000253.1 GCA_030539415.1 Desulfovibrionaceae bacterium | reverse complement strand
CCTGCACCCGCGCCAGCTGCTGAGCCTGCAGGACGTGTCCTGCCAGCCCCGGAACACCCCTCCCGAGCAGAGAAAGTTCGAGAAGAGGTGCCGCTTCGCCGGGCAGCCGCTTCCCGACCACTGCGTGCTGGACGTGCTGGTGGGCGGCCAGCCCTTCGATGTCGTCTGGAACATGGGCGCAAACAGGATAGGCATGCTGGCCTACATGGACACGCCCCTGGCCGTGCAGACGGCCAGGCCCGGCGACGCCAGAAACGAGCGCATCCGCTCTCTCGCCGGCTGGGCCGCCTCCAGGGAGCGCAGCGGCCATCTCTACGACAGGCGCGTCTACTGCGCCACCTCCTACCCGGCCACCATCGAGCAGCTGAAGGCCCTCGAGTCCGGCAAGATCACCATCCTCAACCTGCAGGAGGACGGCTGGGACAGGCTGCGGGACATCTTCGCCGCGCCGAGGAAGACGCCCTCCCATCCCTACCGGCGCACCCGCCCGGCCGCCGTGGCGGTGCCGGACGACAGCCTGGTGGTGACGCTCGGCCTGGATCCGGTCTCCACCCTGGTGGCCGTCGAAACGCACAAAAAGCCCCATGTCGTGCTCTGCCACACCACGAGGCCCGACTTCATGCCGGAAATGGCCGGCCGCGTGCGCGACTGGCTGCTCGGCCACGGCACGCAGAGCGTGCAGCTCGTGCCCTGCGACATCACCGGCTGCGACCTGCCCGAGGCGCTGGGCTGCCCGGAGCATCCCGACACCGTCGTGGTCAGCCCGACCCCCGGCACCAAGCCGCAGGGCGCCTTCCTCGCCCACTGGGGCCGCGAGCGCGGCTGCCAGATCTGGGGCATGGAGCCCGGCGCCGGCGTTGCCCATCTTCTGCGCGCGAGCGGGGACACCCCGCTGGAGCAGATGCCCATTCTGGCGCCCGATCCGCTGTTCATCCTGCAGGCCAAGGGCGTCGACGCGCGGTCCAGCTTCGACGCGCCGGACGAGAACCGCGACCAGCTCACCGCCCGGCAGGACGCCCTGCTCGACTTCATGCGGGCCGTCTGCGACGTGCCGGAAAAGGCCGACCTGCTCTTCAGGGAGACGGTGCGCATGGACAGTCTCCCGGGAAGCCCGGAGCTCGCGTGCGAGCAGACCGGCAAGGCCTTCTTCTGGGTCTTCACCCAAAAGGGGCTCGCTCCCTACCGCATTCTCCGCAGCAACGGCGAATGGCTGGAGCGGCTCGCGGCCAGGGCCTTCGAGCGCGCCGGCGCGCAGGTCGTCCACTCCCGCGTGCGCGTGGCCTACAGCGAGGAGCAGAGCGCCCGCATCATGGAAAAGTACAGCTCCGGCACGCAGCCGCACGCGCTCGACGTGGACATCATCGGCAGCTGGGGCCAGAGCTCCTTCTTCGTCTCCTGCAAGGCCGTCATGGATCCGCTCGCCGCCAGAGTCTACGTGGAGGCCGAAAATCTGCACACCTGGACCGGCCGCTTCACCCTGGGCCTGGTCTGCCATCTCGGCTGCAAAAAGCCCGGCATCAGGGAGGGCGTCGCGCTTGACAGGACCACGGGCAGGGAGAGGCCGTACGAGGCCGGCGTCATCGGCTGGCGCGATCTCTGCCGGCCCGAGGCCCTCGCCGCCCGCATGGACGAGATGCGCGCGAGGATACGCTGACTTCCGGGCCCCGAGCGCTCCGTCCCGTTCCCCTTCCGGCCCTTTTCCCTTACTCTGTTTTGACATGTCCCGCTTATTCATGGTCCTACTGACCCTTTCCCGGCCCCCGTCCGGCGCCCCGCGCCGGACCGGCGGCTTCGAGGTACCTCTATGGCGTATGCGTACACACTGATCGAGGTGGGCGGCATTCAGAAATACATTCTGTCCACCCGCAAGCTGAAAGAAATGATCGGCGGCTCGGAGATGATCGAGTCGCTGAAGGACTACTGCCTCGGCACCCTGTCCGAGCTCGGCCTGAAGACGGTCACCGCCCCGCAGGCCGGCGCGGACTGGTGCGTCGTCATGCAGCAGGCCGCCGGCGCCCTGCGCCTGCTCTTTGCCGACAGGACCGTTTCGGAGCGCTTTCTTCACGCCTTCGGCGGCTTCATGCTCGAGCGCTGCCCGGGCCTGCCCCTCTACGCGGCCACCGCGGACTGCGAGTGGACCTCGGACGGCCTGAAGAAGGCCAGGGAGGACGTGAAGGAGCGTCTCGAGGCCAAGCGCGGCCGCACCACGCTGGCCCCGCACAAGCTCTGGCCCTTCTCGCGCATGGCCCCGCTCGACGGCCTGCCCGCCGTGGGCACGGCCGACAAGGAGTACGTCTCCCTGCCCTCGAAGGCCCGCCGCAGCCAGGAGCTCATCGACGGCGCGAGAGAGAAGCTGCGCTCCGGCATCGACACCGCCCTGCGCGAGGTCGGTGATGACGAGGGCCGCTCCCTGCTGCCTCCGGACACCGAGCTGACCTGGATCGACAACGTGGAGGAACTGCTGAAGGACGCTCCCAACCCGCGCCTCGGCCGCGTGGCCCTCATTCACGCGGACGGCAACAGCATGGGCGTCCTCTTCAGGAACTGCATCGAGGCCAACAGGGACGAGGCCCCCGAAAAGCAGGTCGCCGAGATGCTGGCCCTGTCCGAAACCGTGGACAGGTGCACCAGGCAGGCCTTCCGCGAGGCCCTGTGCGGCATCGTGCGCATGGACCTTGCCGGCAGGGCTCCCGGCCGCTTCTACACCGTGCCGGCCCGTCCGCTGGTGCTGGGCGGCGACGATGTCACCGTCCTTGTGCGCGCCGATCTCGCCTTCGCCTTCACGGATCTCTACGCCGCGGCCCTGGAGAGGGCCGGAGACGGGGCTGGCATCCGCCTCTCCGCCGGCGCCGGCATGGTGGTCATGACCGCCAGCTATCCCTTCTCGCGCGCCTTCGCCCTGGTCGAGCAGCTCACCGACTCGGCCAAGAAGCTCACCGACAGCACGGCCGGCGGCGTGGCAAGGCAGCTCGCGCCCGAAAACGGCCGCAGGCCGTCGAGCATGGACTATCTCGTGCTGACCAACGACGTGGAGCAGGACCTTGACGCCCTGCGCGACCACACGGCCCTCGCCGCGGACGGCAGCCGCCTCACCGGCCGCCCCTTCCTCTGCGGCGGCCTTGTTCCGGAAAAGCTTCCGGCCGGCGTGACCGTTCTCTCCGAGTTCCTGAAGGACGCCCGCCTCGTGCTCGGCTCTCTTCCCGCCTCGCATCTGCGCGCCGCGGCAGAAGAGTGCCGCAAGGGCCGCGCGGGCGCCCAGCGCGCCTGGGACAAGCTGCACGAGAACGTCGTTCTCGGCCTCGGCGGCCGCGGCGGCAGCGAGAAGCTCCATCCGGCCAGCTTCGAGCGCATCTTCCCGAAGAGTTTCTTCACCGACGACGGGGAGGGCGGCTTCCGCACCCTGCTCGGCGACTACATCGAGCTGCGCCATCTGCAGCTCTTCGAAAAGAAAGGAGGCCGGTAGCCATGCACGCCGCCCTGTCCGTCACATTTCTCTCCGACTGGCTCATCGCGTCCGGCCTTGGCGACGGCGTTCTGGCCGACGCCGTTCTCGTGCGCGACCACGACGGCCTGCCCTGGATTCCGGGCCGCGCCCTGAAGGGCGCCCTGCGCGAGGGGGCCCACCGTCTGGCCCAGGCAAGACCCGACCTGAAAAGGGCCGAGAACCTTTTCTGGGGCACCCGCAACACGGAGCTCGACACCAACCGTTCCGGCCTTCTGCGCGTCTCCGCCGCGCGCCTGCCCGACAGCCTGCGCCAGGCCCTGCGCGAGGCCGCGCCCGAGGAGCGCGAGGCCCTGGTCCGCGATCTCACCGTCATCCGCCGCCAGACGGCGCTGGACGAGCGCGGCAACACCATCGACCACTCGCTGCGCGCGAGCGAATGCGGCATGGCCGGCCTGACCTTCACGGCCGAGCTGGACCTGTGCCTTCCCGAAGACCTCGATCT
>JAUNSE010000252.1:2884-3959 GCA_030539415.1 Desulfovibrionaceae bacterium | reverse complement strand
CCTTCGCCTCCTTCAAATCCCTGGCGTCCTTCGCGTCCTGCGCATTCCTGCCCTCCCTGGCGGCGGCTCTGGCCGCGGCCCTGGCCTCGGCCATCTCCTGCGCCTTCGGACCGGCCCAGAGGGCGTCCCTTGCCGCGGCAAGGGCGTCGGCGGCAGCGGCCTTCGCCTCGGCATCGGCCGCAGCCTGCGCCCCGGGGGAGAGCTTCTTCCTTCTGGGGGGCCTTGTGCGCGGACGGCCGCGTTTTTTGGGCAGATCCTCCTCGGAGAGGGCCGCGAGGCCCAGGCGCTCGATGAGATCCAGGACGGGAGGCAGGGTGTGCGCCCAGCCCTTGTCGCCAAGGACGGGCAGCTCGCCCGTGTCGTCGCTCATGCGCCAGCTGGTGGCCAGATCGTCCATGAGCTCGCCCCAGGAGCGCTTCTCCAGAAGGCCAGCGGCGGAGGCCCTGAACATCATGCAGCAGACGGCCCGCGCCGCCAGAAAGTTCACGAACTCGAGGCCGCGCACGCGGTCCGCGGCCAGATCCTCCTCGTCATATTCCTCGTCGACAAGCTCCGCGGGCCCGGTGGCGCGCGCAGCCTGCGGCGGGCGTCCGCGGCGGCGCTTTCCCTGGCGGGCCGCCCTTTTCGGGCCGTCCAGCTCCAGAAAGTCCCGGTTGGTGAAGCGGCGCAGGACCATGGCCATGGTCTGCCTGTTTCTGGACCAGGCAAAGACCGTCTCCGCGTCCAGGTCCGTGTCGCACTCGAAGGCCGTCACCCCGAAGAAGGCCTCCTGCTCGGCATAGACCGTGCGGTCGAAGTCGCGGTTGTACATGGCGAGGGAGACGTAGTTCTCGCGCTCGAGCTTCGCCCTTGCCGTGTCCTTGAAGGCGTAGAGCCGGATGCGGCCGGGCAGGGTCGCCTGATTGTACAGCACCGTGTCGCAGCCCGCGTGCAGCGGCTTTCTGAAATTGAAGAGGCCGTTGTCGGCCAGGCGCGGATCGGCCAGGCTCAGGGGCCGGACATAGCCTATGCGGGCGCGGGCGCCGAGATCCTGGGAGATCATCACGCACATGTTCGGGCTGATCATGCCCTCGGC
>JAUNSE010000252.1:0-2874 GCA_030539415.1 Desulfovibrionaceae bacterium | reverse complement strand
AGCAGGGCGCGCTTGATGCCCCGCTCCTCCAGAAAGAGGCGGACTGGGCGCATGTCCGGCATGCCGCCCTGGCAGGCCGCGCAGCAGACGGGCAGGGTGGTGGCCAGATCCAGGGCATAGACCAGGAGCACCTGCTGGCCCTCGCGCTCCGCGCCGGGCTGCGGATGATGGCTGTAGGCCTCGAGCTCCCTGGTCTGGGTGCGGGCGCGGCGCACCGCGCACTCGACTATCATGCGGCTGCGCGGAGGCAGGGCGGCCAGACGCCGCTTTTCGAAGGCAAGGCGCTGCGGGCTTCTGCCGAGACGCGCCAGCAGGCGCAGCAGGCCCTGCTCGCTCATGTCGGCCTTCGGGTGATGCAGCCTGGCCCAGGAGAGCCGGTAGGCCTGCTCCACGCGGCTGATGGAAAGGTCCGGCCGCATGGCCCGCACCTGGGCCAGGGCCAGAATCTCGTTGGCCTCCATCCAGCCGAAGGCCTCAGCCAGGTCGGCGGCGATTTCGGACAGGCCCTGTTCGGCAAAGGCCGCGGCCCCGTAGGCCAGCGCCTCGGGCGCCCGGGCCGGGCCCCGTCTGGCCACCGGCACATAGACCCCGTCGATGATGTGCCCGCAGACCCGTCCGTTGCGGGGCTGGGGATTGCCGCCGCGCACATAGAGCACGGCCTTGCGCTCGCGCACGGCCCAGCGCGTGGGGCCCTCGCTCTTCGTGTCCACCACCACGGTGTTGACCGGGCGCGGGACGGCGCGGATTTCGGCGGGAACTGGCATCGGCTGTCCTTGGGTTTCTGCCCCGCGGGGCCCGGAGCCTCTGGCGGGCTGCACGGGCCAAAGATACGGGGAAGAGGTTGAAAAAATCGGGGAGAAAAATATGCCGGGCCTCGGAGCGAATTGCGGCGCCGGCCCGCAAATCGGCCGCACAGGCCGGGATGGACGGGTTTGCATGATAACGACAGACCTTTCCTCGCTCAATCGTACTATAGGTATAGTTCCACTTTCAAGAGGAATGACTGGCAGCGGATTTTCGCCCGGCGCACCATCGGCCATGATGGCCGAAAGAGCCGTGATTTTGCGGCGCATGAAGCTGTCCGCACTTTCGCCTGAAGGACTTTGCGGAAATCTTTCTGTCAGACGGAACGCTCCGCCCGCCAGTCGTTAGGGGCTGCAGGAAAGGCATGGCCGGGACAGTGCGCGGGGCTTTTGGACGGGAGCGGCGCCGGAGTGCGGGCCCATCGGAGGCGTTCGGTCACGTGCGGAGACATTCGGGCTGCTCCGGGCCCGCAGAGCAGGAAGCCGGGACATCCCGGCAGCGGAGACATCAGCAAGAGAGGTATGGCGCATGGCGGACGGACTGTCGGCAACGCTTCTTTCCGGAGGGCTTGTGGAGAGCCTGTCCGGCCTTCTGGAGACGGACCTGTCCGTGCAGGTCCTCAACTCCCTCTTCGGCGAGGGCTGGCAGAGCCCGGCGACGCTGGCCGAAGGGGGCGGCACGGCCCTCATGGGCTCGCTCCTCTTCGATCTCTTCGGCGTGCTCAACTGCTGCTGCGCCCTGGCCGTGGCCTGGCTCTTCATCCTGACCACGCTCGCAGCCACCCTGGGCGCGGCCCAGGACGGGCACGGCATTGCCGGCAGGCGCTATTCCAACGCCTGGATCCCCCTGCGCTACTCCTTTGCCATGGGCGCGGTGACGCCGGTCTTCGCCGGCCTCAACGCCATGCAGATGCTCATGCTGACGGCCATTGCCGCGAGCGTGCAGTTCGCGGACGCCATGTGGGCCGAGGGTTTGGAGCACATCTCCACGGCCGGAGCCGTGCAGGCCAGGAGCATGCCCGTGACCGCGGCCTCGGCCGGGCGCGTGCTGCCGGTCCTCTACGAGCATCACGTGCTGAAGCGCTACTTCGAGGAGCAGGAGATGTGCGCCTTCGCGCCGGCTGCGGACGTCGAGCGGGCCGGCTGGTCCATGAACCGCTATGTCGTCCGCTCGGAGCTGCCGCGCCTGCTCAACTGTCCCAACCTGCGCGGGGACGACGGCTACGGCATGACCCTCAACCCGGCCCTGCATTTCGGGGACTTCGGCGGCGTGCGCGTCTCCACACCGGTGCGGGCCGCCTCGGAGGCTCTGGCCGAGGCCCTTGCCGCGGACGGCGCGCTGTACAGGGCAGCGGGCGAGAGTGCCGCCCGCGCGCTTGCCGCCGAAGGAAGCCAGGTCTATGCCGCCGCGGATGTCGGGGGCCTGGCCAGGCTCTACCAGAGCACCGTGGCCCAGGCCCTGCGCGAGGGGGTGAGCCGGGCCGTCACCCTGAAGGAAGGGGCGCTCTCGTCCTTTGCCGAGCAGGCGGGCAAACAGGGCTGGTGGCTTGCCGGATCCTATTACTGGACCCTGGCGCGCCTGGCCGCGGACACGGTGGAGGCCATGCAGGACAGAACCGAGGTGCTGCCCGTGCGGACAGAGGCCCTGTCGGACTTCATGAACCCCGATCTCGAGCGCTCCCTGGCCCTGGCCCGTGAGCTCGGGGCGCGGGCGGCGGTCATTGCGGCCACGGGGCTTGCCGGCAATCCGGTGACCTCCGAGCTCGACATCTCCGGCTACGAGGAGGCGGCCCTGGAGGAGGAAGGGGGCCTTGCCGGAACGCTCTCGGGCTTCTTTGCCGGCGCCTCGCAGGCCGTGGCCGAATTCGCGCTGGACGAGACCAGGGTCGGAGAGGGCCTGGTCTCGGTCATTGCCGGGCACGACCTTGTCTTCAACGTGGTGCGCGCCTCGCGCGTGCTCATGAACGTCTGCGAGAACGTGGTGGCGGGCTATGTGGCCCTGAAGCTCGCCGGCAGGGGACTGGGGGCGCTTGTGAAGAACCCGGCCGTGCGGGGCCTGGCCGGCCTTGCC
>JAUNSE010000251.1:2773-3968 GCA_030539415.1 Desulfovibrionaceae bacterium | reverse complement strand
CTGAAAAGAATTTATAATTGTTTCCATCTGTCAAGACAGCAATGGGAGCATCTGTGCCATGAAAATACAGCTGAAGCTGATTGCAGTGCTTCATATCCAAGGGAGTACCAAGCGCCTTGCATTCAATAAGAAGAATCGGTCTTTCTCCAGACAGAATAGCATAATCAACTCTTGCATCCTTATATTCTCCAATCGCAGCGGAGAATTCAGGTACCACCTCAGCAGGATTAAACACATCATATCCCAATGCAGATATAAAGGGCATTATCAGAGCATTCTTAGTTGCTTCTTCTGTTTTTACTGTGTCACGAAGCATCGTGACTTTTTTGCCCAGGTCTGTGAGACGATCGGATAAATCCATAGCGCCAACCTCCCTTGTTTTATATAATATTTTGGACTATTATGATTTTAGTAGAAATCAGTTGTTTTTTGTTTTAACAGTTTATTCAAATCTCTACTATCTCATGATAACGTTTATTGTCTAACAAATTATCATTCTTCTGATGCAATACAGCTAGCCCCATATTCTACATTATATAAATGGAGAATTTTTCATCAATAGTTGCCAATAAAATGCTCACTTCCTCCCTGAACAGGTTGTTTCTATTTTTCCCTATGGGGATAGTATTCTAGCATATTTCTCGTCAACTGGTAAAGTATTGAAATATCAAATATTACACAGGCAAACGCCCCACATTTTACGTAAATGTTTGATAACATGAAAAAAAATTTATTTCTCTATAAGTTATTGTAAAATATAAATTTTCTTTTCAACTCATTGCTATCTCATGATCTTAGACTAGAATAGCGTTTCCCAGTACAGTTCAGATACAACATATGAAAGACAAAGGAGTCAAACATGCTCTACAAACCCGCCCTTTCCCTGCTTGCCCTGGGTCTTCTGCTGACTCCCGCGCAGGCCGTTCAGGCCCAGCCGGAGGAGGAACTCGCCCCGGGCTTCGCCATGTGCATGAAGGAGGCCTACTCCACCATGGCAATGGTCGAATGCCTGCAGCAGGCCTACGAGTACTGGGATGGCGAACTCAACAGAAACTACAAGGCCATCATGTCTGTGTACGCCAAGTCCCCGGACCTTGCCGAAACCAGAAAGAACCTGCAGAAGGCCCAGCGCGCATGGATCGGCTACAGGGACAGCACGGCCAAATACTTTGGCGGCCGCACCGGCGGCTCCGAG
>JAUNSE010000251.1:0-2763 GCA_030539415.1 Desulfovibrionaceae bacterium | reverse complement strand
GAAACCAAGCGGCAGGCCCTCTTTCTGAAGAGCCTGCTCGACATGGAGCAGGGAGCCGCCAACTAGCCATGCGGCCGCCGGCCGCATCCCCCGACATTTCGCGCGGGCATGTCCGTTCCGGACGGGCCGGACGTGCCCCGCGCCGCTTGATTCCGGGAGACCGTTCATGCTGTTCTCTTCTTCCGCAAGGGCCGCGCTCTGCATGCTGCTGCTCTTTCTGGCACCCGTCCGGGCATCCCTCGCCGCGGGACCGTCCGACGAGCTCGCCCCGGGCTTTGACGCCTGCATGAAAAAGGCGGAGCGCACCATGGAGGTGAATGCCTGTCTGCAGGACGCGTACAGCTACTGGGACGAGAGCCTCAACAGGCACTACAGGCAGCTCATGAAGAAGCGCTCCGGCAGCGGACTGGCCGAAGGCCGGCAGGACCTGCAGAAGGCCCAGCGCGCCTGGCTCGCCTACAGGGACAGCATGGCTGTCTGCCTCTCCAGAACCGAAGGCGGCACCATCGACGTTTTGCGCAGCACGGAATTCCTCGCCCGGGAAACCAGGCGGCAGGACCGGCTTCTCGCGCGCATGCTCAATTCCGAGTAGACAGCCCTTTCCTTTCCCGCCCGGCCCGGACAGCCGGCAAAACAGGTCCAGGAGACAGCCATGCCCTCTTTTCCCTCCCCAAAGGCCTCTGCCCTGCCCGGCGCGGCTCTCGCGCTTGTCCTGACTCTGGCAGGTCCCGGCTCCGCCGCCGCGGACGAAGCCGAGATTGCGCCGGGCTACAACGCCTGCATGGCGGCCAGCTTCACGGATGACGAGAAATACGCCTGCATCGACGAGGCCTACGAATACTGGGACTTCAGGCTCAACAAGAACTACAGGGCGCTCATGTCCGTCCTCTCGAAGCGGCCCGACAAGAAGAAGGCCCTGCAGAAGGCGGAGCGCTCGTGGATAGTCTTCAAGGAAAACATGGCTGCCGTTGTGGCCGACCTGTCGGGCCGGACCATGGACGAGCGCATGCTGAGCCGCCTGTACCTCGCCGCCGCGACACGAGATCAGGCGAACCTGCTCGCCTTTCTGAGAGACAGCATCGACTAGCGGACTGGCGCCGCCCCGCGCCGCCCCGGCCGTCCGGAACTGCGTCCGGCATTTGCTTAAAGGCCGCTTTGCCGCTATTGTCCGCCCATGTCCGATCAAAACTCTCTCAGTTCCGGGCCGCGCCCCCTCTCCGTCCTGATCACCATGGACGTGGAAGAGGAAGGACTTTTCAGCGGCCAGTACAGACGCCGCAATCCCGGCGTCACCAACATCGCGTCCCTGCCGAAACTGGCGCGCCTGTCCGACGAGCTGGGCTTTCCGCTCACCCTGCTCTGCTCGCACGCCGTCTTCACGGACGCCGCGGCCTGCCGCGTCGTCGAGGAGATGCGCGACAGGCACGGGGCCGAAGTCGGCGCCCACCTTCATCACTGGAGCACCCCGCCCTTCGAGAGCGCGGAGGAATTCTGCCAGGGCCAGCCCCCGCGCACGGACAAAATCGACAGGGGGCTGCTTTCCGCCCGCCTGGAATCCCTGCTCGCGGCAGGCGAGGCCTTTCAGGGCGCTCCGCTGACCAGCTTCCGCATGGGGCGCTGGGATCTGAAGAACGTGCTCTTCCCCATGCTCAGCGAGCACGGCATCCTGGCCGACAGCTCCATCTGCCCGCTGCGCGCCTACAAGGCCGGCGCCGATCATTTTCTGGCGCCCAATCAGCCCTACTGGGCGCTCGGACGCGAAACGCCCTTTCTGGAAATTCCCATCACGCAGATTCCGCTTCTGGAATGCCTGCCCGGACTGTGGCAGAAGCTCTTCGCGGATTCGCCCAGGCGCGACAGCTTCCATTTTCTGGCCGCCCTGAGCGGCAGCCCCTTCTGGCACGGCGATGCCGTCATGCGGCTGTGCGTCCGCCTTCTGCGCCTGCGCCGCAGCGACGTGCTGTGCGTCTTCTGGCATTCCACGGAAATTGTTGCCAAGGGCTCGCCCCATGTGCCGGACGAGAAGGCTGTGGAAAAGGTTCTCGGACGCATCTTCTCCTTCTTCACCTGGCTCAGGGAAAGCGTTCCCTGCCGGGGCATGACCATGACAGGCCTCTACCGCGAGGCGCGGGCCGCCGAGGACGCCGGCGTGTCCCGCTATCCCGACAGGGCCGAACTGGCCCCCCTTCCGGGTGACTGGTAGCGACTGGCGCGCATTGCGATGCGCAGCGGCATGAGGAGCAGGCCCATGACTGACGACAGAGGCACGAGCGGGGATTTTCAGGCCTTCAGCGCGACCTGTGCGGGGCAGTGCCTCGCGGCCGCCGAGGAGGCGCTTGTCCGCCGCGCCCTTGCCGTCTGGCCCGAACAGGGGCCGACGCTGCTAGAAATCAACTGCGGAGCCGGACTGCTGCAGCGCCCGCTGCGCGCCATGGGCTTCGACGTGACCGGCTGCGAGGGGTCTCCCGCCCTGCGCGAAGCCTTCGCGCGAAGCCTGGGCATCCGCCATGTGGCGGACCCGGCCGTCTGCGATCTGCTGCCCTACGGAGACGGCAGCTTTGACTGGGCGCTGCTGCATCTGGAGCGGGGCGCCTCTTCCGAACAGGTGGAGAAGGCGCTTGCCGAGGCCGGACGAACGGCCCTCCGGGGTCTGGCGGTCCTCTTCTGGAACCGGCTCTCGCTGGCCGGTCTCACCTCCGGCAGCCTGCCGCTCCTGCCGCTTTCGAGCTGGAGCCTGCAGCGCAGGCTCGCCTCCCTGGCTGT
>JAUNSE010000250.1 GCA_030539415.1 Desulfovibrionaceae bacterium | reverse complement strand
AGCCCGAGGACATCCTCAACTGCAGCGTGCCCCTGCACAAGGGCGCCATCAAGTACTACCGCGAAATCGGCCTGACCATTCCCGACAGGCTGATCCCCGACGAAGCGAAGTAATCCGCCAAACGAACCGGGATGCCGCACGGCATCCCGGTCTCTTCTGACACACGTTTATTCCGGAGACTCCCAATGAGCGCCACCACCACGGATCTGCCCGATGCAGGCACACTCGAGCTGCTGAGCGAGGAAGGATACACCTCCCGCAAGCCGGGCGGCATACTAAAATATCTCTACTACGCAATCGGCCTGGCCATGGCGGCCTTTCACATCTGGTTCCTGGGCTACAGCTCCATGGAGCCCTGGGCACTGTACTATTCGCATATCTGTTTCGGCGTGGTGCTCTGCTACTTCCTGTATCCCTTCTCCCGCAAGTCCAACAGGAGCATGCCCACCCTGTGCGACTGGATATGCATGCTTCTGGCCTGCGCGGCCTGTCTCTACTTCATCATCGAGCTGGAGGAGGTCATCTACCGCGTCGGCGTGGCTCCGACCACGCTGGACCTCGTCTTCTCGACGATCATCGTCTGCCTGGTCCTGGAAATGACCAGACGCACCAACGGCTGGATTCTGCCGGCCATCGCCGTCTTCTTCCTGCTCTACGCCCTGTTCGGCAATCTGCTGCCCTACAGCCTCGGCGGCCACCGCGGCTACAGCTTTGCGCGCGTCTTCAGCTACATCACCGGCATGGACGGCATGCTCTCCACGCCGCTGGCCACCTCTGCCTCCTTCGTCTTTCTTTTCTTTCTCTTCAGCGCCTTTCTGGCCAGCACGGGCGCGGGCCAGTTCTTCATCGACATCGCCATGGCCGTCGCCGGCGGCAAGCGCGGCGGCCCGGCTAAGGTGGCCGTCATAGGATCGGCCCTCTTCGGCACCATTTCCGGCAACTCCGCCGCCAACGTGGTGGCTTCGGGCACCTTCACCATTCCGATGATGATCAAGGTCGGCTACACGCCCCGCTTCGCCTCCGCGGTCGAGGCCGTGGCCTCCACCGGCGGACAGATGACGCCGCCCATTCTCGGCGCCGCCGCCTTCATCATCGCCGAAATCACCGGCACGCCCTACCTCGATGTGGCTCTGGCCACGGTCATTCCGGCCATCCTCTATTTTGTTTCGATCTTCTACATGATCGACCTCGAGGCCTTCAAGAAGGGCCTGCACGGCTACGCGAAAGAAGACCTGCCCGACGCCCGAAGGGTCATGCTCGACCGCGGCCATCTCGTGATTCCCATCTTCGTGCTGATCTTCGTCCTCGTGGGTCTCAATGGTTCGGTCATCAAGGCCGCCATCTGGGCCATCTACGCCACGATCCTCTGCACGATGCTGCGCAAGACCACGCGCCTCACGCCCGAGCAGTTCGTGGCGGGCTTCGCCGACGGCGCCAAGCAGGCAGTGGGCCTTATCGCCGCCTGCGCCACGGCCGGCATCATCATCGGCGTGCTCAACCTGACCGGCACAGGCCTCAAGTTCGCCAGCGCCATCATCGCCCTGTCCGGCGGCATCCTGCCCGTCGCCCTGATTCTGACCATGGCCTCGGCTCTGGTGCTCGGCATGGGCCTGCCCACGGCGGCAGCCTACCTCATCTGCGCGGCCGTCATCGTGCCCGCTCTCACCGGCCTCGGCGTTCCGGCTCTCACGGCGCATCTGTTCATCTTCTACTTCGCCTGCCTCTCGGCCATCACGCCGCCGGTCGCCCTTGCCGCCTTCACGGCGGCGTCACTGGGCAAGACGCGGCCCATGGGTGTGGCCCTGACCGCCGTGCGCCTCGGCATCGTGGCCTTCATCGTGCCGTTCATGTTCGTCTACGCGCCCTCCCTGCTGTGGCAGGGCACCCTGCCGGTGATTCTGGGCACGCTCGTCACCTCCCTGTGCGGCTGCTTCTTCCTGGGCTCGGCGCTGCAGGGCTGCTTCAGGGACCGCATGCTGAACATGGGCCAGCGCGCCCTCTTCCTGGCCGGCGCCTTGGCCCTTATCCATCCCGGTCTCACCACGGACCTCATCGGCGTGGGCCTGGTGGCGCTGGCCATCATCTGGCAGCGCCTGACCGCCCGCGCGTAATCCGCTTCATCCCCCCTCAACACAAACTGGAGAACATACATGGCTGACACTTCGCATTCCCTGCTGTTTCTCTCCCAGCGCGAGGTCCTCGAGGCCGGCGTCCTGAACATGGCCGACGCCGTGCCGCTCATGGAAAAGGTCTACAGCCTGCACTGGCGCGGCGAGACCGTCATCCCGAGCAAGGGCGTCATCCGCTGGGGCGGCGTGGAAACCGAATGGCCCAAGGGACGCATCAACGCCCTGCCCGGCTGGATCGGCGGCGACATCAACACGGCCGGCATCAAGTGGATTGCCGTCTCCCCCGAAGGCGTGCGCGCTCCCGGCATGCCCAAAGTGGCGGCTCTGGTCATCATCAACGATCCCGTCACCCTCTATCCGGCGGCCATCATGGACGGCGTGCTTGTCAGCGCCATCCGCACCGGCGCCAACATGGGCGCCGCAGCCCTGCATCTCGCGAAGAAGAACACCCGCTCCATCGGCATCGTGGGCGCCGGCTTCCAGGGCAGAACGCAGCTCATGGCCCTGCTCGTGGCCCGGCCCACGGCCGACGACATCCGCGTGTACGACGTGAATCCCGACACGGCCGCGAACTACGCCGAGCACATGGAGGCCCGCACGGGCAGAAAGATCCGCGTCTGCCCCTCCGTGGACGAGACAGTGAAGGGCGCGGACATCGTGGTGACGGCCACCGGCTCGAGCGAGCCTCTGTTCCTGAAGCGCCACCTCGAGCCCGGCATGCTCTACCTGCATGTGGGCGGCAACGAATGCGAGCATGCGGTCATCACGGCCGCGGACAAGCGCTATGTGGACGACTGGGAGCAGGTCAAGCACCGCGATGTCTCGACACTGGCCCACATGTTCTTCGCCGGCGAGCTGAAGGACGGCGACATCACGGCCGAGCTAGGTGCCGTCATGGCCGGCGACAGGCCGGGACGCGAGTCCGATGACGAAATCATCTATGTGAACACCGTCGGCCTCGGCGTGCAGGACGTGGCCCTGGGCTCCATGCTGCTGGCCAGCGCCAGAGCAAAGGGCCTCGGGACGACCCTCACCATGTGGGACGAGCCCTTTGTTCTCTAGCTCCCTTTCCGGGGTCGGGAGAGGCGCTCTCCCGGCCCTTTTCGGAGGCAACAATGCGCACTGAAAAAGACGCGCTGGGCGAGATGCAGCTGCCGGACGAGGCCTTCTACGGCATACAGACGCTGCGCTCCCTGGCCAATTTCGATGTCACGAACAGGACCTTCAACGACTATCCGGCCGTGGTCCGCGCCATGGCCGAAGTCAAGAAGGCCTGCGCGCTTGCGAACAGGGACATCGGGGCTCTGGACGCCGCCAAGGCCTGCGCCATCGTGCAGGCCTGCGACGAGATTCTGGACGGCCGCATGAAGGGCCAGTTTCCGGTCAACATCTGGCGCGGCGGCGGCACCTCGATAAATATGAACCTCAACGAGGTCATCGGCAACAGGGCCAACGAACTCCTCACCGGGCACAAGGGCGCGGAAGCGGTGCATCCCAACACCCATGTCAACATGTGCCAGTCCTCCAATGACGTCTACCCCACGGCCGAGAACATCGTGCTCTACCGTGAGATCGGCCGCACTCTGGAAGGCGTGGCGAAGCTCGAGCGGAGTCTGGCCGCGAAGGCGGACGAGTTCAGGGACGTGGTGCGCCTCGGCCGCACCTGCCTGCAGGACGGCGTGCCCATGACCCTGGGTCAGGTCTTTGCCGGCTTCCACGGCGCCATCAGCCGCGGCCGCCGCCGTCTGGAGACGATGCGCGAAGACTTCCGCACAGGCGTGCTCGGCGGCACGGTCATCGGCACCGGCTTTGGTGCCCTGCCCGGCTTCACGGAGGCCGTCTACCCGCATCTCACTGCCATCTGC
>JAUNSE010000249.1 GCA_030539415.1 Desulfovibrionaceae bacterium | reverse complement strand
CCAGCTCGTATTCGGAGAGATCCATGTAGACGTTGGGATTGCGCTGGCAGGTGAAGATGGCTTCCTGCACGAAGGGGTAGCCGCCGTGGCTCATGATGATGGTCAGCTCGGGGAAGTCGCGGGCAACCTTGTCCACATCGCGGGGATCGGTGTACTCGATCAGCGCGCCCTGCACGGCCGGCGGCGGAGCGGTGGTGATGAAGACCGGCACGCCGAGCTCGCAGCACTTGGCATATACGGGATAGTAGCGGGCCTCGCTCGGCGGGATGTGGGCCAGATAGGGGTCTGTGGCGATGCCGCGCATGCCGTACTCTTTGACGACTTTCTCCACCTCGCGCACGGAATCCATGCCGCGGTGCGGATCGATGCCCCAGAAGCCGTAGAAAAAGTCCGGATAGGCCTGGCAGAATTCAAGAACGCTGTCGTTGTTTGCGGGCGAGCCGTAGGTGGTGCGGCAGTCACGGCCGGTGATGACGCAGCCGAAGACGCCGCGCTTTTTCAGATCGTCCACGATTTCGGGCAGGGTCTGGGCAACGCGCTTGCTGAAGCCGCTGGCCTCGCATGAGGCCTTGAACATCGCGCTGTTGGCAATGCCGTCCAGAATGACCTTGGTATTGGGACGGAAGCGGAAGTCAAAAATTTTCATGGGCATATCCTTGAAGCTGGAAAATTCGAAACCTCAGGAAGACGATCGGGGACTGACGTCTTCCGGCCGCCTTGCCGGACGGCCGCAAACGCGGCCGCATTCGCCCCTCTTTTGCAGAAATCATTCCAGTGCCGCCGAACGGTGCCGTACAGGCCGCTTATTTCTGATTGCCTTGTGAACATTTTCAGGATCCCCCGTCCTGCAGTTGCAATATTGCAACATACTCCCCTTTCTCCGTCTCAAATTTACCTCGCTTTGCACATGCAAACTTTCGCCTGAACGCTCCCGCGGAACGTTTGGTCCGGCAGCCTGCTCCCGGCGAGCTTGTGAAATAATACTCTTCTTCGTGAACGAAATCGGCCAGTATGGCCGATTTCCATTTTACCGATACTTTGCCGGCATTTTGCCGAATTTCCCGACTGTCTCAAAATCTATAATTATATCAAACTATTAACAGATATTTAGTTCCAATTCGTCTTTTCTTAATTGGACTGGTTTTTGCATTATCATTTGTGAATTATTTTTCAGCATCAGCCTTCGCCATCTTCTCGGGGTCCGAGCGCGAATCAGCGCCTTCCAGGGCATTCAGAACAGATGCGGAAGCGCAGACAAAGGCCGGACAGGGCACGCCTTCAATTCTTTCCGTTTGAAACGTTGTCCGGATACTGCTGAAAAAAATATATCTTTTCAGCCAATTAGGCATATGTCGCAAAATTGCGACAGGTGAAAATCAGCACAAGTCCAGATTCGCCCACCAGCCCTCTTTATTGACGCGCCGACCGCCTGCGGCAGCATGACCTTCTTTCAGGCACCTTGGCCGGGAAATGCCGATCCCGCATCCCTTCCGGCAGAAAATTCCTACTCAAAGGCAGAATGCCTTTTAACCTGTTATATGTTCAACTGAGGTTCCTACATGAAACGTATCTTCCTTGGCGCCGCGATTCTTGCCGCCCTGTGCTTCCTGGTCAACGTCAGCACCGCTGACGCCGCCCGTCCGATGACCCTCCGCCTCGGCCATCCCATGGCTCCGGGCAACAACGTCACCCTCGGCTACGAGAAGTTCGCCGAGCTGGTCGCCGAAAAAAGCAAGGGCACCATCAAAATCGCCATCTTCGGCAACGCCCAGATCGGCAACGACCGCGTGACCACCGAGGCCGCCCAGGCCGGCACTCTGGACCTCACCTCCAGCTCCACCCCGAACATGGCCAGCTTCCATCCCTACTTCATGGCTCTGGACCTGCCCTACGTCACCAATCCGAAGTACCAGCAGAACCTCTACAACGCGCTTGACAACGGCGAGCTCGGCAAGTTCTACCGCGAGCTGTGCAACAAGATCGGCCTCGAGCTGCTGATGTTCAGCGAATACGGCTACCGCAACTTCACCTCCTCCACCCGCTCCATCACCAAGGCTGCCGACCTCAAGGGCATGAAGGTGCGCACCACCGACTCTCCCGTGGAAGTCGCCGTTGCCAAATGCCTGGGCATGAACCCCGCCCCCATCGCCTGGGGTGAAACCTACACCGCCCTGCAGCAGGGCACCGTCGACGGCGAAGGCAACACCTTCTCCCTGCTCGACGCCGCCAAGCACTCCGAAGTGCTGAAGTACGCCATCGACAGCCGTCACAACTACTCCATGCACTTCCTGATGATGAACAAGGCCAAGTTCGACAGCCTGAAGCCCGAGCAGCAGAAGATCCTGCGCGAAGCCGCCGCCGAAGCCCTCGTGTGGCAGCGCGGAATCTCCCCCAAGCTGGAAAAGGAAGCCTATGACTCCTTCGTGGCCCACGGCATCAAGATCACGCACCTGACCGACGCCGACTTCGACGAACTCTACAAGCTGACCCAGCCCGTGCGCGACGAGTTCAACAAGCAGATTCCCGCCGAACTCACCAAGATGATCGCCGACACCCAGAAGTAGATCACCGAACGGCCCGAAGACAGCTCATGCATGAAGAGGGGGCTGCGCCAATGCGGCCCCCTCGCCTTTTGCAGAAACCGCTTTTTTCAGGCATAGCTTAACCTTCAGCAACTGGTCAGAATCAGATCCCCTGCGGAAATGACTGCCTGCGCACCAAGTCAGGCTCAGAGACAACCTCTGCAAGCGTTACTTCCGTCTGCCCGTCCCGGAATTCAACCACGCACTTTCACCAACGAGGGTTTCCATGGCAACCGCTTCCGTACAGACCAAACAGCCTTCCATCCTGGGCTGGCTGGACGAGAACTTCGAGAAGATCTTTCTTGTCGTCGGCCTGCTCTCCATCATATGCTTCATCACCCTGCAGACTGTTTACCGCTACGTCGTCAGCTCCATTCTCGAGACTGCCGGCGCCATGGTCTGGACAGAAGAAGTCTCCCGCTACATTTTCATCTGGATCACCTATCTCGCCCTCTGTGTTGCCGTCAAAAAACGCTCGTCCATCCGCATCGACATCATCTATGACAAACTGCCCAGGCGCTGGCAGGAAATCAGCTGGGTCGTGGTCCACGGCTGCTTCCTGCTGCTGACCCTGGTCATCGCCATCACCGGCTGGTCGCAGATCGAGCGCCTGCTGCGCTTCCCGCAGTACACCACCGCGACCCGCATCCCCTTCCTCATTCCCTATCTGGTGCTGCCCGTCGGCTTCGGCCTCATGAGCCTGCGCCTTGTGCAGGATCTCTGGAGACAGTGCAAAAAGTGCGGCACCAGGGACAGCCTCATCGGCGTGGCGGCCTTTCTTGCCCTGGGCCTGCCCATGTACCCTGTCATGCTGGCCCTGTACGTGCCCGACCTGCCTGTCCTGTACGACTATATCGCCCCGCTGCCGGCGCTCTTCGGCTACTTTGTGGTCATGTGCGTGATCGGCGTGCCCATCGCCATCGGCCTCGGCCTGTCCAGCCTGGCCACCATCATCTGCGCGGACACCCTGCCCATGCAGTACCTCTCCCAGGTGGCCTTCACCTCCCTGGACAACTTCCCCATCATGGCCATCCCCTTCTTCATTGCGGCAGGCGTCTTCATGGGCGCCGGCGGCCTTTCCAACCGCCTGCTCACCCTTGCCGACGAAATGATCGGCGGCCTGTACGGCGGCATGGCCCTGACCACCGTCGTCACCTGCATGTTCTTCGGCGCCATCTCCGGCTCCGGCCCCGCCACCGTGGCGGCCATCGGCTCCCTGACCATCCCCGCCATGCTCGAGCGCGGCTACGACCGCGCCTTCGCCTGCGCCATTGTGGCCTCCGCCGGCGCCCTGGGCGTCATGATCCCGCCCAGCAACCCCTTCGTCGTCTACGGCATCTCCGCCCAGGTCTCCATCGGCGACCTCTTCATCAGCGGCATCATTCCCGGCGTACTCTGCAGCATCGTTCTGATG
>JAUNSE010000248.1 GCA_030539415.1 Desulfovibrionaceae bacterium | reverse complement strand
GGCCTGTCCCGCAGGGCGGCGAGGATCTTCTTCCCATAGCCCCTGTTCCGCATGGCGGACAGAATGCAGAAGTGCTCGAGATAGCGGAAGGGGCCGATGTCCCAGGACAGCACTTCTCCGACAAAGGCCTCCCCGTCAAGGACGGCATCAAAGTGATAGGCTGGGTGGCTCAATATGGCCGTCTGCGAGGCCGTCTCGCGCTGCTCGTGCGGCGGAAAGCTTGCGCGGTACAGGGCGATGGCCCCGGCGTAGAGCGGATGGTCAGGCGTCGTGATGCGTTCGAAGTGCATGGTTCCTCCAGAGACCGGGCCAGCGGCGCGGACGGGCGGTCAGGCCTTCCCGGGGCCCGGGCGGTGCGCCGGCCGATGGCAGGGTGGCGCAGAGTCGGGATGCCGTCAAGGCCGCGCCCATCCCTGCGGATGGCTGCGGCGGGCATGGCAGAGAGATGTCCGCTGCCCTGCGCGGAGCGCCTGTCTGCCGGCTGACAGAAGCGCGCAGAGTACTTGCGGCGGCAGAGGCGGGACCTGTCTCGGCGCGGAAGAGAACGCATTCCGACCTGTTCATCAACAAAATAGTGATACACAATCAGTCTGCAGGACAGTTTTCAAAATGGCTTTTGCGTGAAAAAGTGAAAATCCTTTCTTGTATCAGATGAAATGTCCTGTTTCTTGAAGACATATTGCGCTATTTCCTGTGCCGGTGCGTTTGTCCGTTCTGCGAAGAGACTTGAAAAGCGTCTTTTCCTCTGTTCCGGAACAGTCCGACAGACTCGGTCCGGCCTTTTGCGGCCTTTCCGGGTCTGTCAGGCCTGGCTTTATCGGAGCGCGGTCCGCACCCGTTTGTTTCTGGCACTTTGTCCGCAAGGGACCCGCGGGAGTCCGTCCCATGCGGAACAGTCGCTGCACTGCCGGTCATTCCCCCGTCATGAGGCCATGCCGGTCGAAAAGCATGCGTTTCAGGGAGGATATGTCATGCAGACAAGAGGTTCCATCACCAGGCTGCTCGCCCGCTACCGGGCCGTACTGGCAAACTGCCGTCGTATAAACCGGCTGGCCCTGCTGCCGGCCTGCATCATTGCTTCACTGCTTGCGGGCGCCCTGCCCGCGGTCTCGGCGGCCCAGGACAGAGTGACTGTGCGCACGGGAGAGACGGCCGCATACACGGCAACGGAGTTCAGGGGGCTGACCAGCGGCACAGCGCAGGAGGGCTTTGACACCCTGGACGTAGTATACGGCGCGGCCGTCTGGAACGAGGGCGCCCTCACCCTGTCCGGCTGCACATTCGCGGACAACGGAAAGGATCACACAGGCGGCGCCATTGCCAGCCTGGGAGAGCTTGTCATTTCAGACTCGGACTTCACCGGCAACAGCGGCGACACCGGCGGTGTCCTGTACAGCGGCGGGGACAGGGCGTCGCTTGCCATCAGCGGCAGTTCCTTTACCGGCAACAGGGCGGAGTTTAACGGCGGTGCCATCGAGAGTGACGGGCCCGCCTCCATCAGTGACAGCGCCTTTGTCGGCAACACGGCAGGATCTTACGGCGGCGCCATCGAAACTTCCGGCACCATGACCATCAGCGGCAGCTCCTTCACGGACAATGCGGCAGGCATTGGGGGCGGCGCCATCGAAAACGCCGGAACCCTCACCATTGCCGACAGCACCTTCTCGGGCAACACGGCGGGCCTCTCCGGCGGAGTCCTCCACAACTGGTACGGGACAGTGACCATCGGCGGCGAGACCGTCTTCACAGGCAACAGCGCGACCGGTACGGAGAGCGTAACCGGCAGGGGCGGCGCCATCAGCAATGTCGACGGCACACTGACCATAGCCGAAGGCGCCAGCGTCCTTTTCTCCGGCAACACGGCCGAAGACGAAACGAGCGGCGCCATCTACAACGAGGGCACCATGCTTGTGCAGGGTGCCGTCACCCTCGGAACCGCGAGCGACACCATTGCCAATGGCGGCACCCTGACCTTTGCCAAGGCTAGCACGCTCACCATCGATGTGGCGGAATACAGTGCGTACAGCCAGGATGCGGAAAGCGTCGCGGCCATAACCAACAGCGTCACGAGCAGCCGGGGATACACAATCTCAGGCAAGCTCGTCATAGAGGACGGGGCCGCTCTGGCTCTGGCCAACGCGAAGGCCGGCACGAGCTATCTCCTTGTCAGCGACAGCTCGGATGAGCCCACCGTCTGGACCAGCTTTGCAGCCACCACGCCCATGCTGTCCCTGGCGCTGAGCGCGGAGTCTGGTGTCGGGGTAGTGGCCGAGGTCGGGTCAGCCGCCGATGCCGCCGAGGTCTTCCCTTCCCTCTCCTCCGAGGGGGCGCGTCTTGTGAACGGCCTCTACGGCCAGGCCCTCAACGACACTGAAGCCGAGGCACAGGGCGTGCGCCTGCTCTCCCGGGCTTCCGACACCAGGTATCTTGCCTCGGACCGCAGGGCGGCTGCCGCATCTCTTGAGAGTGCCTCGCGCGTCTTGGCGCTGGCCGGTGTGCCGCAGATGACCCGCACGGCCGCCGAGGCCGCCTCCAGGGCCGCTTCCGGGCGCATGGGCCTTGCCGACCTCGCAGGCCGCGACGCCGGCGTCATGGCCGTATCCATGGACGATGAAGCGTCAGGCCTTGCCGGCGGAGACGCTGCGGCAAACGGTGATGCGACGACACGCTCCGGCGCGGCCCTGTGGATTGCGCCGCTCTGGCAGAACCACAATGGACACGGCTATGAGGCGGGGTCCCTGGACTACGGCTTTGCCGGCAGTCTCGGCGGCATCGCCCTGGGCATGGACTGGACCTCGGCAAGCCAGGTCCGCGTGGGCGTGCAGATGCACATGGGCGGAGGCTGGGCCGAGAGCAGCGGGGACCTTGCCTCCACCAGGAACAATATGACCTTCTGGGGCGCGGGCCTCTACGGCGGCTGGCGGCACGAGAACATCGGGCTCATGGCCGAGGCCGGCTGGACCGGCACCGCAAGCTCCGTGAAGCAGGACCTGGACTCCCGTCTGGGCATGGGGGACGAGCTTGAGGCCGACATACGGGCCGAGGCCCTCACTGCCGGCCTGCGCGCCGAGTACACCTTTGCGACCCCGGCGCTGGACCTCACCCCGCACGCGGCCGTGCGCGTCATGAGCCTCACAACCTACGGCTATGACGTGGACAGCGCCAGTGGCACGGTGCTGGAGTCCGACGGAAGTCAGCAGACCATTTGGACCTTTCCCGTGGGCGTGACTTTCTCGAAGGACGTGGCCCTGGCCAATGGCTGGACTGTCAGGCCCAGTCTGGATGTCACCTTCATCCCGGCCGCAGGCGACCTCAAGAGCCGCGAGGACGTGCGCTATACCGGCCTGCCGGCCTCGGTGGAGATGGAGAGCGACATCATGGATTACAATACGTGGCAGGGCACTGCCGGGGTTGAGTTCGGCGGGGAGCATCTGAAGCTCGGCGTGAACTATACGCTGCAGGCCGGGGCGCATACCACGAGCCACGGACTGAACGGCACCCTGCGCTGGGAGTTCTAGACACGGGCTCTCTTCGGGTCCTGCTGAAGCGCATCAGACAGAATGTCCAATTGTTTTCGCCCGGTATCTGACAAAGATGCCGGGCTGTTCCATTTTTGCGGCAGACAGAACATTCTGACCTATTCGATCAGCCCCTGAGCCTGTAAACGAGGCTCGTCTTCCGCCGCCCTGACCCTGCCGGGTCTGCAGCACGCATCTCACCGACCTTACTTTTGCCCTTCTCGCTGTCCTGCCTCTCAATTATATTGACTCATGACGACGAGATCTGTAGAGAGACACGATCAGAACATGCCACTTCTGCGAACATCTGACTGCATTGACGAGGAGAATATGCCGGGATGATTTTGCAGTCGTGAATTTATTGACGGAAAGAGAATGGGAGAGGAGCATGGCAGTGGCGGGCGACAGGGCGCCGGATACCAAGGGAGACATTCTGCACAGACGGGCTCGGGCCTTCGCGGAGACATGGGGACAGCACAAGACAG
>JAUNSE010000247.1 GCA_030539415.1 Desulfovibrionaceae bacterium | reverse complement strand
AGATGGAGATGTCACCGGTCCGGATGAGCTCGATGGACTGGATGATGCCGCGGGGAATGCCGACCACGATGCCGCAGAAGATGATCAGGGAGATGCCGTTGCCGACACCCTTGTCGGTGATCTGCTCGCCGATCCACATGATGAGCACGGAGCCCGCACAGAAGGTCATCATGGTCGTCAGCAGGAACGTCATGCCGGGATGCATGACGACAGGCAGACCCGAGGGGCTGCTCATCTGCTGCAGTCCGTAGCCGATGCCGAAGCCCTGAACAAGAGTGATGAAGACGGTGAGATAACGCGTGTACTGGGTTATCTTCCGGCGGCCGGCCTGCCCCTCTTCCTTGTAGAGACGCTTGATATCAGGGCTCACAACCTGCAGAAGCTGCATGATGATCGAAGCCGAGATGTAAGGCATCACACCCAGAGCAAAGATGGAGACATTGGAAAGGCCGCCGCCCGAGAAGATGTCGAACAGCGCGAAGATGGTTCCGCTCATCTGCTGGAAAAAGGAGGAGATGGCCTGAGCGTCCACACCCGGAATCGGAACGTGCACACCGACGCGGTAGCAGCAGAGGAGAAAGAACGTCCAGCCGAGACGTTTGGCCAGACTGGCCTGCCCGGGGGTAAGATTCTGAGGTTGTGCCATGAAAAAACCTTCTTCGTGGTCTGTCGTAGTGGCGCAGAGGATCTAAACAAGCGCCTTTGCCCGGCGGGAGAACCCTCCGGACAAAGGCGCACAGCAGAGAAAACGTGAGGAAGACGCTCGCTGGGAGCGCACCTGACTGTGTCTACTCGGCTGCTCCCTGCTCCAGAGCAGAGGCCTTTCCACCAGCCTGTGCGATTTTCTCGGCCGCAGCCGCGGAGAACTTGTGGGCTTCCACGGTGACGGCGGAGGTGACTTCACCATCGGAAAGGATCTTGACGGGCATGCCGGACTTGGCCAGGCCGCGCTCGTAGATCTGGTCCAGGGTGATGGTCTCGGCACCGGGGAAATGCGCGAGCAGATCGCCGATGTTGATGACGGAGTAGGTCACCTTGAAGGGATAGTTCTTGAAGCCGTGCTTGGGCAGACGGCGCTGAAGGGGCATCTGGCCGCCTTCAAAACCGGGGCGGACACCGCCGCCGGCGCGGGCGTTCTGGCCCTTGTGGCCCTTGCCGGAAGTGCAACCCAGGCCGGAACCGGCACCGCGGCCCACACGACGGCGGGTCTTGCGCTCTTCCGGGAAGGGGAAAAGATTGTGCAGCTGCATTGAAGTCTCCTTAATGCGGTCCATCTACTTCACGATGGCCACAAGGTGCGGAACTTTGTTGATGATGCCGCGAACCGCGGGAGTGTCGGAAATGGTTCTGGCAACCTCGCGCTTTCTCAGACCGAGGGCGTCCAGGCACTTCCTCTGCGCAGGGGTGCAGCCGGCGCGGGAGCGGACGAGCATGATGGTAATCTGTTCAGCCATAACTACTTCCACGGAGCTTCAAGCTGTTTGCCGCGGAGTTCGGAAACCTCTTCGGCGCTGCGCAGGGACATCAGTCCGGCGATGGTGGCGCGAAGCACGTTGTGCGGGTTGTTGGTGCCGATGGCCTTGGAAAGGACGTCGCGGACGCCCACGGCCTCCATGATGGCACGAACGGCGCCGCCGGCGATGATGCCGGTACCTTCGGAGGCCGGCTTCAGCAGAACGCGGCCGGCACCGAAGCGGCCGAGCACTTCATAGGGAAGAGTGCCGTCCACCAGGGGAATGTAAACACGATTCTTGCGGGCGCGCTCGGTGGCCTTGCGCAGGGCTTCGGGCACTTCCTGAGCCTTGCCGAGGCCGAAGCCCACATGGCCCTTGCCGTCACCCACCACAACGAGGGCGGAGAAGCTGAAGCGGCGGCCGCCCTTGACGACCTTGGCCACGCGGTTCAGCGACACGACCTTTTCAATTTCTCCCAGTTCGTTCACGGGAGCTTCTACTTTCTCTCGCATGTTAGAACTCCAGTCCGCCTTCGCGGGCGCCGTCGGCTACGGCCTTGATGCGTCCGTGGTACAGGTATCCATTGCGGTCAAAGACAACACGGGTGATGTCCTTTTCCTTGGCCAGACGGGCGATTTCGCGCCCGACGGAGGCAGCGCCCTCCTTGTTGCCGTGGACACCTTCCTGGGAACGGGAGATCGAAAGCGTGGAGACGCTCACGAGCGTCATGCCGCTCTCATCGTTGACAACCTGCGCGTAGATATGCTCGTTGCTGCGGAACACGACCAGACGGGGACGTTCGGCAGTCCCGTTGACCTTGCGGCGGATGCGGATCTTGCGGCTGAGGCGCGCTTCATTTTTGCTTGTAGCCATAATTCCACCCCTACTTCTTGCCGCCGGACTTGCCCACCTTGCGGCGGATCGTCTCGGTTGTGTACTTGATGCCCTTGCCCTTGTAGGGTTCGGGCTTGCGGATGCGGCGGATCTGGGCGGCGAACTCGCCGACCTTCTCCTTGTCGGCACCGGACAGCTTGAGAACGTTGCCCTCGGCCACGGCAGTGATGCCGTCGGGCACGTCGACCAGCACGGGGTGGGAGTAGCCGACCTGAAGCTCAATCACGGGGCCCTTGACGGCGACGCGGTAGCCCACGCCGACAACTTCCAGAGCCTTGGTGAAGCCTTCGGTCACACCCACGATGCAGTTGTGCAGCAGGGTGCGGCGCAGGCCGTGCTGAGCGTTGGATTCACGGGTCTCATCCTTGCGGGTGAGCTGGATGTGACCGTCCTTCATTTCATATTCGATGAGAGGGCAGACAGGCGTGGAAACCTGACCCTTGGGGCCCTTCACATTGATGGTGTCTGCGCCGATGGTGACTTCGACGTTGGCAGGCACGACAACAGGCATTTTTCCAATTCGAGACATGACTGCACCGCCTACCAGATTTCACAGAGAAGTTCGCCACCAACCTTCTGCTCACGGGCGGAGCATCCGTCCATGATGCCGTGGGAGGTGGTCAGAATGCAGATGCCGAGACCGTTCTGAACGCGCGGGATCTCGGTGGCGCCCACATAGACGCGGCGGCCGGGGGTCGAGATGCGGCGCAGACCGGTGATAGCCGGCTTGCCGTTCCGATACTTGAGGGTGATCTTGATGCCGCCATCGTCGATGGCTACATCCTCGACGTAGCCTTCCTGCTTGAGGATGTTGGCCAAGGACGCTTTCATCTTCGAGCGCGGCACATTCACTTCCTTGTGGAGGGCCAAATGTGCGTTGCGGATACGCGCCAGCATGTCCGCAATAGGATCTGTGACCATGAAAAACTCCTGAAACCGGATAAATAGGAGAAGAGGGCACACAATGCGCCCTCCTCTGTGAGAGTGATCGTTGCTACCTAGCACAAAAGCACAGCCGCCGCAAGCCCCCCGGCACCATGCGGTGCCGGAAGACTGCGGCGGCAGTCAGATTTCTGTATGAATCCGGCCGGGACTACCAGCTGGACTTGCGCACGCCGGGAAGCTCACCGCGCAGCGCCATGTTCCTGAAGCAGATACGGCACAGGCCGAACTTGCGCAGGAAGGCACGCGGACGACCGCAGATGGGGCAGCGGTTGTACTCGCGGGTGCTGAACTTGGGCTTGCGGGCAGCTTTGATCTTGAGAGCGAGACGAGCCATGGGAACCTCTTACTTGCGGAACGGCATTCCGAGCTGGTCAAGAAGCATCTTGCCTTCCCGGTCGGTCGTGGCCGTAGTCACTATGGTGATGTTCATGCCCTTGGGATTTTCAACACGGTCAGCTTCCATTTCGGGGAAGATGGTGTGTTCCTTGATGCCCAGGGTAAAGTTGCCGCGACCGTCAAAGCCACGATCCACAATGCCGCGGAAGTCGCGCACACGGGGGAGCGCAAAGTTCATGAACTTGTCGAGGAAGTCCCACATGAGGTCCTTCCGCAGGGTCACGCGCACGCCGATGGGCATGCCTTCACGCAGTTTGAAGTTGGCGATGGACTTGCGCGCGCGGGTCACCACAGCCTTCTGGCCGGCAATGGCGGTCAGTT
>JAUNSE010000246.1 GCA_030539415.1 Desulfovibrionaceae bacterium | reverse complement strand
CGCGACCGCTTCGAGCGGGACGATCGCGCTGC
Organism: Desulfovibrionaceae bacterium; assembly: GCA_030539415.1. Classification (GTDB taxonomy): domain Bacteria; phylum Desulfobacterota; class Desulfovibrionia; order Desulfovibrionales; family Desulfovibrionaceae; genus Desulfovibrio. The sequence goes on along the minus strand of JAUNSE010000246.1, from coordinate 3,981 downwards.
CGGCCGTGACAATGAGCGCGGCTTTGACAGGGACGAGCGTCCGAGCCACGGAGACGGCTGGGAGCGGCGCGAGCGCCTGGACCGCGGCTTTGACCGCGGCTTCAGGGAGGACCGCCGCGACCGCTTCGAGCAGAGCCGCGAGCGGTACGAGCGCCAGCCCCTGCCCTCCACCTTCGACGTGCTGGTGCTGGGCGCCGGCGCCGCGGGCCTGCTGTGCTCGGCGCACCTCGTGAGCCTGGGCCTTTCCGTGGCCCTGGTGGACAGGTCCCGCACGCCCGGCCGCAAGCTGGCCATGGCCGGAGGCGGCCACGCCAACTTCACCAACACCCGCGTGCGCCCGGACCACTATGTCTGCGACACCGAGCATTTTGTGGAGCCTGTCCTGGCCAAGGTCGGCACCAAGGAAATCTGCCGCGTGATGGACGTCTTCAGGCTGCGCTGGGAGGAGAAGGAGAAGGGCAAGCTCTTCCTCACCGATCCCGCCCAGGCGCTGGTGGGCGCCCTGCTCGGCCGCTGCCGCAGGGGCAGCTTCGCCTTCTTCGGCGGCGAGGCCCTGGACGCGGACTGCCTGACCTTCGCGGACGACGAGGTCATCCTGAACACCCGCACTGGCCGCTGCCTGACCGGCCGCCACGCCGTGCTGGCTCTGGGCAGCCCGGCCCTGCCCGCCTCCGGCTCCTCCGGCATAGGCTACGCCATCGCCCAGAACCTGGGCCACAGCCTGGTGCTGCCCGAGGCGGCCCTGGCGCCCCTCTTCCTGCCCGAGGACAGCCCGTTGCTGGGCCTGCAGGGGGTGAGCCTGCCCGTGCTGCTCAGGACCTGCGAGAAGGAGATAGCGGACGACCTGCTCTTCACCCATCTCGGCCTCTCCGGTCCGGCGGCCCTCAAGGCCTCCCTGTACTGGGAGCAGGGCGAGCCGGTGGTCATCGACTTCCTGCCCGGAAAGCCCGACGCGCCTCTCGCCAACAACGGCGCCAAGAGCGTGGTTTCGGCCATCAGCCGCTACATGCCCGACTCCCTGGCCGAGAAGCTCGCCCCGGCGGACATCGCCCAGAAAAAATGCGCCGAGCTCTCCGCCGAGGAGATGGAGCGCGTGAACCGCGCCGTGCACGCCCATGAGCTGCTGCCGACCGGCCTTGCCGGCCTGCGCCAGGCCGAGGTCTGCCGCGGCGGCGTGTCCTGCGCCGAAATCGAGCCGCTGACCTTTGTCAGCCGCAAGAATCCCCTGGTCTCCATCATCGGCGAGACCCTGGACGTGACCGGGCAGCTTGGCGGCTACAACCTGCACTGGGCCTTTGCCAGCGCCCTTCTGTGCGCCCAGTCCCTGGCCGACAGGCTCTATCCCGGCCGCGCCCGCCGCGCCGAAAGGCCCGCCGGCGAGCGCTCCGAAAGGTTCGAGCGTCCCGAGCGCAGGGACAGATTCGAGCGCCCCGATCGGTCCGACCGCTCCGACCGCTTTGACCGCCGTCCCGGCAGGTTCGAGCGCGGGGACAGGGACGAGCGTTCCGGCCGCTCCTTTGACCGCGACCGCTCCGACAGGTTCGATCGCTCCGACCGTCCCGAGCGCGGGGACAGATTCGAGCGCTCCGATCGCCCCGAACGTTCCGATCGCCCCGGGCATTTTGACCGCTCCGACCGCCGCTCCGATCGCCGTCCGAGGCCTTCCTGGAAGAAGGACCGCGGCTTCAGGCACTAGGCCTGGCGCAGGCCCGAGAAAGGCGCATTCCAGCTGACAAATGACTGACCAGGGGCCGGTCTCCCGTGACAGGGGGGCCGGCCCTTTTCACACCCCCGCTCCGGGGGCTTTCGGGCTCCCCGCATCCGCCGGAACGGCCGCAGATGAGGCGGCTTGTTCGGACGCTGTGTCGAACAGTCCGCAAAGACTGTCTTTTTGCTGCATTTCTGATTGACAGCCCCCCTGTGTCAATGCCATACCTTCCGCCTTCAGCCAGCCGCCCTCCCTGCCGGGTGCTGGGACACAATTTGCAGAGAGGTGCCTATGGCCGTCTATTTCGCAGCGCTTCTGCCTGACCGCACAGGCGCGTGGGTGATTTTTCTTCCCGACTTCCCCGAAGCCGTTTCACAGGGGAACGACCTTGAGGACGCCCTGGCCGCGGGCCAGACCCTTCTGAACGCCACGGCCGAAGCCTTTGCGAGGGACGGCCGCGCCCTGCCGCAAGCCAGCGATCCGGATGCGGTCATGCGCTTCGGGCTGAAGGAGATGGCGGCCCTGCCCGAAGAGTACGCGCAGGGGCGGCCGGTGGTGGCGCCCTTCGCCACCCCGAAGGCGGATCTCGCCCCGGTGCGCGTCTCCCTGCGCATGACCAGGGGAGACCTGGCCGAAATCGACCGCAAGGCGAAGCTCGCGGGCTGCACGCGCTCTGCCTTCATGGTGCGCGCAGCCAGAGCCTTCTCCGAAACGTACAGCTGATTCTGAACAGGCCTGCCCTGCGCCCGGCATCCTGCCGGGCCGAAACACACTGTTCTGCCGCGGCCCCTGCCGCGAACAACCAACCAGGCTCAACCCGAACCCTCCTGCGACACCCATGGAACTTCTTGACACTCTGCGGCGCGCCCTCTTCAACGGCGTGGTCTTCAACAGCGAATATTCCAACGTCATCGTGCTGATGCTCGTCACCAGCATTGCCGGCGCCCTCTTCGCGCTCCTGCGCTGGGGCTTGCGCAGCTGCCCGCGCCTCATGGCCGGCCTTGTCCTTCTGGGGGCCCTGGCGGGCCTTGGCAGCCTCGCCGTGTCCTGGATTCTGTCCTGAGCGTGGCCTGCACGGGCTTTCGGAAACCTGATGAGCCCCCGGCCGACCGGAAATCCGACCGGCACGGGAGCTCCCTGCAAGACGCGGCCCGGCGGGCCGCAGGAAATGCGGCGCCTAGGCTCTGGGGAGCCTTGCGTAAAGCATGCCCACGCACAGCTCGGTGCGGTGCAGGGTGTCCGTCACATAGCGCTGATAGTTGGCAAGCGGACCGCGGAAGTCTTCGGGCAGCTCGTCGGTCTCCTTCATGAGCCTGTCCAGCGTGTCCCGCTTGGCGGCGAGGTGGCGCACCAGGACATGGCGCACGTCATTGTCCTCGCTGGTCGCGAGCGACATGATGAACGCGTCGAGCTCCTCCACCTGCGCGAGCACCTGGGCAAGCTCGGTGGAGATGTCTCCCGCCTTCAGGTAGATTCTGGTTTCCAGCTCCGCTTCCTGATTCAACTGCATGTAACCTCCATAGTCTGTCGGGTTTGTCGGGTGTGTCGAATCGACGCCTTGGGAACCTTGCGGAAAGCATGAGGCCGTCCGGCCCGCGGCTGCAGAGGATAGAGATCTCGGGCGCCATGCGGGCGTCCTGCCTCTCGCGGCATCCGCAACCGATGCCTGCCGGCCGATTCGCCGCTCCGAAGCTGCGGGCGCGCGCCCGCGGACGCGAATCTGCCGGGATGTGTCATGCTCCCGTGCCCGCGCGCGGAAAGCGCCGGGCATTGCGGGAAGACTAAGCACATGCCTCCGCTCATGTCAATAGCGGAAATCAGGCATGAGCAGATTCGCAAATGCCGGCAGGAACCTGCGCCAAAGGCCGGCAATGTCCGAAAGAGACGCGGGGTCAGCCGGCATGCGGCAGACGCATCTTTCCTGACAGACAGGGAATATTTTTACCTGGCAGGTTGACCTGGACTCCCGGCTTCAGGACATGGCAGTCCGCATCCCGCGCACGGCCGTATCCGTCAGCCATTCGTCAAGAACCTGAAGGGCGCCGCCCCTCCCCCATGCAGAGGAGAGAGACGGCGCCCCTGATGTTTTCGCACTGTCTGCCGATGCCCGGCTTGCGCCCTGCCGTCTGCCAACGGCTGGCCGGCGGCTGGCAGACGGACTTCAGGCCGCTAGTCCTGCTGCGTCCTGCGGCCCGAGCAGCCGGGTCCGGTCAGGGTGGACATGCCGTCGCCGCCGCGGTGCAGGACGATGCGCGTGCCTATGCGCTCCTCCA
>JAUNSE010000245.1 GCA_030539415.1 Desulfovibrionaceae bacterium | reverse complement strand
TACACGAGTCAGCACGGCCAGCAGAAGCTCCTCCAGCCGGCCTTTCAGGAGGCGCTGATGGAGCAGGCGCTGGACAGGCCGGATCTTCTGGCAGAGCGCGCGGCCATACTGGCGGATCTGGAGAAGATCCGCGGCAAAATCAGAGACCTCGAGGCCAGGCGCGACCGCCTGCTCGAGGTGCGCGACCTGCTCGAGATGCAGCAGGCAGAAATCGACAAGGTGAACCCGCAGCCGGACGAGGACGACGAGCTCGAGGAGCTGCGCCTCAAGGTGCGGCGGCAGGAGGAGGCGGCCAGGGACTACGACGAGGCCCTGGGCATGCTCTACGGCAACGGCGAGGGCGGCCTTCTGGACGGCCTGGCCGAGTTCGGGCGGCTGCTGGAGCGCCTGGCCGAGACGGACGAGCGCCTCGCCTCCTCGTGCGAGAGCGTGACCGCCCTCACGGACGACCTGCGCCGCCTTGGCGGCGACCTGCGCAGGCCCCCGGTGCCGGACGATCTGCCGGACGACATCGAGAGCGTGGAGGCGCGCCTCTACGAGCTCTCCGCCCTCAAGCGCAAGCTGCGCAGGGACCTGCCCTCCATCCTCAACCTCAAGAAGGAGATCGAGGAGAAGATCGACTTCCTGGACGTCTGCGCCCTGGACATCAAGGAGCTGCGCCGCAGGGAGGCCGCCAGAGCCCAGGATCTGGCCAGGCTCGTGGAGACGCTGATTCCCCTGCGCCGCACGGCCTGCCAGGCCTTTGCGGCGCGGCTGGAGAGCGAGCTGCGGGGCCTCGGCTTCAGCGATCAGGCGCGCGTCCTGCCGGACTTCAAGCCCAGAAAGCTCTGGGACAATGTCACCGACGAGGCCGTGCGCATCCTCTGGGCCCCCAACCCCGGCCAGCCGGCCCAGCCGCTGGACCTCATCGCCTCGGGCGGCGAGCTCTCGCGCTTCCTGCTGGCCCTGGCCGGCGTGGCCCCCGCGGAGCACAGGCCGACCTTCATCTTCGACGAGGTGGACTCCGGCGTCGGCGGCGTCACCCTCAACCATCTGGCCGAGCGCCTGGAGCGCCTGGCCGGCAGGCAGCAGATGCTGCTCGTGACGCACTGGCCGCAGATAGCCGCCAGGGCGAAGAAGCACTTCCAGATCAGCAAGGTGGTGCGCGACGGCCGCACCTACACCACCTGCCTGCCCCTGAAGGGCAGGGACCTGCACGACGAGCTCGTGCGCATGGGCGGAGGCGGAGCCCAGGGCGAGGCGCTCGCCAGCGCCCTGGAGCACAGAAAGGAGCTGCCGCGCAGCGCCTGATCCGGACCGCGCTTGAGCTGTTCACACAACTGCTTGAAATACTTGCAACACACGAGAACCGCCGAAAAGATCTTCAGTCTTTTCGGCGGTTTCGGCGTTATTGAGGCCTGGGATATGTCCGGCTTTGCCCGGGGCGCCCTACAGCGCGTGCACCATGACGATTTCCTCCTCGGTCTCGCCCATGACCCTGCGCACCTCGGTGAAGCCCAGGCGGCGGTAGAGATGCTGCGCCGGATGGGAGACCTGCACGGAGAGCGAGACGCTCCTGTACCCCCGCTCGCGCAGCCTCTCCAGCATGGCCAGCACAAGCTTCGTGCCCAGGCCCATGCCTCGGCAGCCGTCGGCCAGGGAGACCACAAGCGAGGGGGTGCTGTCATCTATGTGGCTGAAATCGTTCATGATGCGCGCCCAGCAAATGCCGATGACACGCCCGTCGTCGTCGCAGGCCAGAGCCAGGTCGCTCTCGGACGAGCCGAAGTTCTCGTAGTAGAGGCGCAGTTCCGGGATGCGCAGAATGTCCCGCGGATGGGGCCGGCAGCCCTCTGGCACATACAGCGCCATGTACAGATAGTCCTCGAGAAGGCCGTATTCGTCCTCGCGCAGGTCGCGGATGCTCAGCATGATATCTCCTGTCTTTCCTTGTTTTTTAGGCTCCCGCCCGTCCCGCGCGCGGCGCATTCTGACGGGCGCACCGTTTTTCAGCATAGCAGAGCGTCTGCTGAAAGGCCACAGGAGAGACGCAGAACACTTTTTTTCCATCCGCCAGACCCCGGATCAGGCGAAAAAAAAACGCCGGCCGGCCCCTTGTTCCGGACAAGCGGGACGTCCGTCACAAGGCGCCGCACGGCGCTGCAGAACTGGCAGACGGGCAGTGGAGGCGGGCCTCATATCCGCTTGAGGCCCGCCTCCCGCAAGGCCTGGAGTTCTGACCTTCACGTCTGCGGAAAGGGAGACTAGCCGGGCTGTGTGACAATACGGTTTCGGCACGGGGAAAAACCGGCCTCCTGCGGCAGAAAGGCGCGGGACACACGCCCTTCCCGGCCGCAAAGTCTCCGGCCCGTGATCCTTTTCCTGCCCGAAGCGCGCCCGGCCTTGCCCGCACCTGCGCCTTGGGGCTACCCTTGCCTTCATGCGGCATCAGCCGCGAAGGAGACCCCATGCAGCCGACCGAACAGGACACTTCCCCCATGGCCCGCGCGGCCGCCGCTTCCGCCGACGGAGCGGGCGGCGCAGATCCGGCTTCGAGCCCGCTCACTGCGCAGCGATCCCCCGACGCCCCGGCAGCCGCGGACACGGGCGCGCTGGAGCCTTCCGGGGGACGGGCCTGGCCCGTGCCGGCGCTCCTTGTGCCGGCCTGCCTGCTCTTCGCGGCTCATCTGCTGCGGCCCGGAGCCCTGGGGCCGGCAGTGGCCTGCCTTGTCTGGGCCCTTGCCTGCTTTGCGCGCAGGGCCTGGATGCGGTACGTGTGCGTAGTATCCCTCTGCCTCATGGGCTGCCAGTGGTTCGTGACAGCCGGCCGGCTCATCGAGATCCGCACCATGATGGGGCTTCCCTGGGTGCGCCTGGCCTGCATCCTGGCCGGCACGGCCCTGGTCACCCTGGCGGCCGCGGCGGTCTGCTGGTCGCGCTTCGGGCGGCGCTGGTTCTGCCGCGGCAGGGAGACCGCCGTCATGCAGGCCGCGGCCTTTGCGGTGGCGCTGTGCCTCCTTTTGCCGGCCTTTTTCCGGCATCCGCCCATGCTCCTGGCCGACCGCATATACCCGGGCTTCGGGGCCGTGCAGATACTTTTCGGGGGCCTGTGGGCGGCCATGGTCTGCGGGCTTCTGGCGGACCGGACAAGGGCCGCGAAAACCCGCCTGCGCGTGTGGCTGCTCTTCTCTGTTGTCTTCTTCGCGCAGTTCTTCCTCTCGGCCATGGGCGTCTCCCTCACCTCCATGACCGGCTCCCTGCATCTGCCCGTGCCGGGCGTCATCCTGGGCGGAGCCATCTACCGCCTCACGCCCGGCTTCATGCTCTTTCTCTTCCTCTTCGCGGTGCTTCTGACGGGCCCAGCCTGGTGCAGCCATCTGTGCTATTTCGGCTCCTGGGACGCCTTCGCGGCCTCGCGGCGCAATCCGGCAAGGCTCGCCCATCCCCTGCGCTGGCGGGCGCTCTCGCTGGCCCTCATGGCGGCCTGCGCCCTGGCCCTGCGCTTTTCGGGAGCCCCGGCAAGCGTGGCCGTGGCCGGCGGCCTTGCCCTGGGCCTGGCCATGGTGCCGGTGAGCCTTTTCCTGAGCCGCCGCAGGGGCCTTGCCCTCTACTGCACCGCCGTCTGCCCGCTGGGCCTTGTCTCCTGCCTGGCCGGCCGCCTCTCCCCCTGGCGCATGCGCGCGACCTCCGCCTGCACGGGCTGCGGCCGCTGCCTTGCCGCCTGCCGCTACGGGGCGCTCTCGAAGGAGACTCTTGCCAGAGGCAGGACGGGCCTCTCCTGCACTCTCTGCCGCGAGTGCGAGCTGGCCTGCCCGCGCGGCGGCATGGCCGTGAGCTTCGCGGGCAGGGGGCTGCCGAAGGACGGCGAGACGCTGGGCACGGCCGGCAGGGTCTTTGTCTGCCTTGTCTCGGGCATGCACGCGGCCTTTCTGTTCATGGCCATGGTCTAGCCGGCAGACTTGAGCTCCGGACCCGCTGTGTCCCGGACCCGGCGTCCGGGGCCCCTTTTCACATTCTTTCGCACACAAGGCCCGGAAGGGAGCCGGCGGACGTGCGAGCGC
>JAUNSE010000244.1 GCA_030539415.1 Desulfovibrionaceae bacterium | reverse complement strand
AACGAGGCTCAGGCGCACGAAGAGGCGCTCGCCGGCGCGCATGAAGGGCGGGCGGATGCGGTCCTCCTCGGGCAGCATCATGGCCGAGAAGACCGTGTCGGACCAGTGGCAGCCCTCGAAGCGGTAGAGGAAGAAGAGGTCGCGCTCGTCGGAGTACCAGACCCCGAAGGAGACCTTGCCGTTGGCCACGCGCCACACATCCTCGCGGGTGATCTTGTCCCAGAAGATGTTGAGCATGCACTCGCTGCCGCGCATGGTGAAGAAGCTGCCGGGGGCCCACTTTGTCTTGCCTTCCCTGAAAAGTTTGCCAACCATCTTGTCGTCGTGCACTGTCCTGCTCCTGTTTTTTGTTTGCGTTCCGCGGGGGTGTTTTCCGCGGCTGTCGATATCCCACGCCGGCCCCGCCCTTTCCTCGGGGGACCCGCGGCGGACGGCCGCCGCGTGCCGGCCGGGCCGGTCCGATTTGCTCCGGCCCGATCCGATCCGGCCCAACCCGGATTCTGGCCGAATTCGGGCCGGCGGAAAAATGTCACTGTGAACACACGAAGCCGGGACCGGAGGGTCCCGGAAGCGCTCCGTCCGGCCGTGCATGAGTCTCTTCCGGACAGGGCGCCCTGTCAGCCCGAAAAGGGCGCGCCATTGGCGGACCGGAGGGGGATCGCCTGCGCTTTCGCGGCAAGGCGGGCCATACCGCCTTTCTCGCGAACGCCGCGCGGAAAGCTGCGCGCGTCCCATGCGGAACGCGTCTTCTGCGCGGCCTCTCCCGAACCGGTCCTTGAATCGGTTTCGCGGCCCGCGCATGGCGCGGGATCACATGCAAAACCTGTTCTCTTTCTTGAATCACAAGACCGTTTTTTGTCAAGTGCGGCGGCCTCTAGCCTCAGGGGAGGCCTACCGACCGCGGCGCGTGCACAGCGGCTTTTCCAGGCCATTCTGCCGATTCATGAGTTCGGCACTGCGAATTGCCGCGAAACGCGCCCCAAAGGGCCTTCTGACGCGTCCTGAGGGCATGCGGCCCGGGCCTTCCGGCCGGCGAGTCCTGGCCAGCGTCCCTTTCCGGACGCCCCTCCCGCAGGCCTGCGCAGCAGGCACCCCGCCCTGGGCCAGACACAAAAAAAGACGCCCTCGGGCGTCCCGTGACGGAGCCGGGCAGAAAGCCCGCTCCCCCGCCGTCTCGCGCAAACGCGCGCATCCTGTCCGCTTAGGAACGCCACGACACGCGGACGCGATGCCGCGGCGTCCCTCAAGTCCCGACACGCGTCTCCGCGGCCGGGTTCCTGCTTAAACTTAGCCCCGCTCGGCAATCATCTTGGGCAGAAGCTGCTCATTGAGCATGTCCACCAGCTCCTTGCCGACCTTGAAGAAGGGCAGACGCTTGGGCGGAATGGTAATGCTGTCGCCGGTATTGGGATTGCGCCCGCAATAGCCCTCGTATTTCTTGATCTGCCAGGAGCACAGGCCCCTGATCTCCACACGAGAGCCATTGATGAGAGCCTTGCTGATAGAATCAAAGAACACATTCACTATCACGACGGCATCTTCGACGGACAGATCGCATTCTTTGGCCAGTTGAACGCACAGCTCGCTTCGATTCATAGGTAACCACTGCAGGGTTTGGGGTTGAGGGAAAACGGCACAAGCGCCGCGGCAGAACAGGATAAGACCACCCCTGTTTGTTTCGGACTCTACAGCATTTTGCAACTATGTGCAAGGACTTGTCGAAAAAACCCGCAAAGTCCGCGCCTTTTCCGGAGGGCGGAAGGAGTGCCCGAAAGCCCTTCCGCCGTCCCGAAAAACCCCTCGTTTCTCCGCTCTCTGCGGACCTGTTTTCGCACAAAATCAGGGAGTCACGACCTCAAGGCCGCATTTTCTAGCCGCACCGCGAGAACCCGCAGGCCTGGCAGACCATGCACCCTTCCTGCCGTGTGAGCTGGCCCCCGCATTCGGGGCAGACGTCGCCGGCAAGGTCCGGCTGGACAGGCTTGTGCGCTCCCGTGCCGTAGTGGCTTTCCAGCACCCAGGCCACCGCATCCGGAATGGAGAGCAGCAGGCCCTTGCGGCGGTAGACGGGATGCTCGCCGCCTATGCCGGAGAGCTGGGTGATGATGTCCTCCACGGCCACGCCCGAGCGCAGGGCAAGGCTCACCAGCCTCCCTATGGCCTCGGCCTTGGCGGTCACCGAGTGGCCGGACTTGCCTATGGTGGCAAAGACCTCGAAGGGCCGGCCGTCCATCTCGTTGACCGTGAGGTAGAGGGTGCCAAGGCCCGTCTGCACGCGGTGCGTGAAGCCGCGCATCACGTCCGGGCGGGATCTCACCGTGGCCGGGCGGTCCCAGCCTGTGCCGGCGGCCTGCGCGCCCTGGCCGGCGTCCATGGCAGGCGCGGCAGGCGCTGCGGCCGGGACCTCGGGCGCCTTTTCGGCGTCCTTCCGGTCATCCTTCTTCGCTCCGCCGGCCGAGAGCACCTGCACGGACTTGCAGCCGTCCCTGTAGATGGTGACGCCCTTGCAGCCCTGGCTCCAGGCCTGCAGGTAGCACTCGCGCACATCGTCCTCGGTGGCCTGATTGGGCAGGTTGACGGTCTTGGAGACGGCGTTGTCCGTGCCCTTCTGGCAGGCGGCCTGCATGGCCAGATGCCAGTGCGGGGCGATCTCCTGGGCCGTGGCGTAGACGCGCTCGATGCGCTCCGGAAGGCCCAGGCCCTGTATGGAGCCGCGCTCCTTCACCTGCAAAAGCAGCTGTTCGTCGAGCAGGCCGCGGTCCGTGAGGCCGCGCACGCAGTGGGCGTTGATTTCGGTGAGCTTTTCGCCGCCCAGCACGTTGCGGGTGAAGCACAGGGCGAAGATGGGCTCGATGCCGGACGAGCAGCCGGCAATGAGGGAGAGCGTGCCTGTGGGGGCGATGGTGGTGATGGTTGCGTTGCGCAGAGGCTCGCCGCCCGCGTAGACCGACTCCTCGAAGGCCGGGAAGGCGCCGCGCTCGCGGGCAAGCTCCCTGGAGGCCGCGCGGCCCTCCTCGCGGATGAAGGTCATCACCCGCTCGCCCGCGGCAACGCCCTCCTCCGAGGCGTAGGGAATGCCCAGCTCGAAGAGCATGTCCGCGAAGCCCATGACGCCGAGACCAATCTTGCGGTTGCGGCGCACCGTCTCGGCTATGACCGGCAGGGGATAGCGCGAGGCGTCGATGACATTGTCCAGGAAGCGCACGGCAAGGCGCACCGTGCGGGACAGGGCCTGCCAGTCCAGGCCCTGCTCGAGGCTTCTGTCGGCCGGGGCGGCATCGGTTGTCCAGTCCCGGCGCACGAGGCGCGCCAGGTTGATGGATCCCAGATTGCAGGCCTCGTAGGGCAGCAGGGGCTGCTCGCCGCAGGGATTGGTGGCCTCCATGTCCCCCTGGGCAGGCACGGGATTGTCGTGATTGATGCGGTCCAGAAAGACGATGCCGGGATCGCCGCTCTGCCAGGCCTTCTTCACCAGCAGGTCGAAGACCTCGCCGGCGTTGAGGGAGCCCGCGGTCTTTCCGGTGTGGGGCTCGACGAGGTCATAGTCGGCGCGCTTCTCCGCCGCGCGCATGAAGTCCTCGGTGAGGCCGACCGACAGATTGAAGTTGTTGAACTCCCCTTCCCGCTCCTTGGCGCAGATGAATTCCAGAATGTCCGGATGGTCCACGCGCAGTATGCCCATGTTGGCGCCGCGGCGGGTGCCGCCCTGCTTGATCTGCTCGGTGGCGGTGTTGAAGATGCGCAGGAAGGAGACCGGGCCCGAGGCCACGCCGCCGGTGGTGCCCACGCGGCTTCCCTTGGGGCGCAGGCGCGAGAAGGAGAAGCCCGTGCCGCCGCCGGACTTGTGGATCATGGCCGCGAACTTCACTGCGTCGAAAATCTCCTCGATGGAGTCGCCCACGGGCAGGACAAAGCAGGCGGCCAGCTGCCCCAGGGGGAGGCCGGCGTTCATGAGGGTCGGCGAGTTGGGCAGAAAGATCCCGTCCGCCATGAGATCGTAGAAGGTCCGGGCGAGCTCGTCCGTCCTGTCGTGCCAGGGC
>JAUNSE010000243.1 GCA_030539415.1 Desulfovibrionaceae bacterium | reverse complement strand
TCGAGGTCAGCATGATGACGGTGTTGCGGAAGCTCACTTCCGTGCCCTCGCCGTCGGTCAGCATGCCCTTGTCGAAGACCTGGTAGAAGAGCTGCATCACGTCGCCGTGGGCCTTCTCCACCTCGTCAAGCAGGACAACGGAGTACGGCTTGCGGCGTACGGCCTCGGTGAGCAGGCCGCCCTCGCCGTAGCCCACGTATCCCGGAGGGGAGCCGATGAGGCGGGAGACGGTATGCTTTTCCTGGAACTCGCTCATGTTCACGGTGATGACGGAATGCTCGTCGCCGAAGAGCGCGTCGGCCAGGGACAGGCCGGTTTCCGTCTTGCCGACGCCGGAGGGGCCGACAAGCAGGAAGACGCCGATGGGCTGGTCCGGAGAGCGCAGGCCGGCCTTGCTGGCCTGAATGCCTTCCACCACGCTCCTGAGGGCGGCTTCCTGGCCGCGCACGCGGGCGGACAGGGTGGTGTGCAGATCGGCAATCTGGGCGGCCTGATCGCGGGCCACCTTGCCGACCGGAATGCCGGTCCAGTCGGAGACGACCTGGGCCACGACATCGCTCGTCACTTCCACGCTGACCAGCGGGTCGCCGTTCTGGCGTTCGGCCAGAGCCTGACGGGCGGCCTTGAGCGCGGCTTCGGCCTCGTCGACGCCGGGAGCGGGAGCGGCCTCGCCGCCTTCGGCGGCCGCGACCTGCGGGGCCTCGGCGGCCTTGCGGGCATCGGCCAGAGCCTGGCGGGCGTCGAGCACGGCCTGGGCCAGCACCTTCTCCTCCTGCCATTCGGCCTCGATGCGGGCGGCGTCCTCGTTGGCGGACTCGATTTCGCCCTTCAGGGCCTCCATGCGCTCGGCGTCGATGTCGGCGCCTTCGGCGGCGTCGCGCTCAAGGGCGGAGAGCTGGCGCCGGCAGGCCTGGGCGCGGCGCTGGGCGTCTTCCAGGGCGCCGGGCTTGGCGGCCTGGGAGACCTTGACGCGGGCGCAGGCTGTGTCCAGCAGGTCGACGGCCTTGTCGGGCAGGAAGCGCCCGGTGATGTAGCGGCCGGCGTAGTCGGCGGCCACTTCCAGCGCCTCGTCGCGCACCAGCACCTTGTGGGCGGCCTCGTAGCTGTCGCGCAGGCCGCGCAGGATGAGGGCGGTGGTGGGCACCGAGGGCTCGTCCAGCTTGACCAGCTGGAAGCGGCGGGCCAGAGCGGGATCCTTCTCGAAGTACTTCTTGTACTCCTTCCAGGTGGTGGCGGCGCAGGTGCGGATTTCGCCGCGGGCCAGGGCCGGCTTCATGAGGTTGGCCGCATCCGAGCCGCCGGCGCCGTTGCCTGCGCCGACCAGCAGATGGGCCTCGTCGATGAAGAGAATGATGGATTTGGTGCTGCTCTTGATTTCGTCGAGCACGCCCTTGAGACGGCGCTCGAACTCGCCCTTGACCGAGGCGCCGGCCTCGAGCAGGCCGATGTCCAGGCCGAGCAGGGTGGTGTCCTTCAGGGTCGAGGGCACGTCGCCCTCGGAGATGCGCAGGGCCAGACCCTCCATGACGGCGGTCTTGCCCACGCCGGGCTCGCCCACCAGAATGGGGTTGTTCTTGCGGCGGCGGGCCAGGATGTCCACCATCTGGCGGATTTCCTGATCCCTGCCGAAGACCGGGTCAACCTTGCCGGACTTCGCCTTGGCGGTGAAGTCCTCGCAGAAGCGGGCGATGAAGCTCTCGCCGCCCTCGGGCTTCGCGCCGGCGGGCAGATCGCCGCCCTGCGGAACGGCGGCCGCGTCCGCCTCGCAGGACCCTTCGGTCAGGCGGTCGAAATCCCTGACCATGGCGTCCGCCTCCACGTTGCGGAGCATGCCGGCATAGTCGCCCTGGGCATAGAAGCCCGGACGGCGCAGGAAGGCGAGCAGCACGCCGCCGGAACGCAGGGCGCCGCACTTGAGGTCCACGGAGGAAATGAGCCAGCCGGCCTCAAGCACATCCTGGAGAGTGGGAGAGAAGACGGGTCTGCCGGTGTTGCCGCTGCGGAAGAGGGAGAGGCTGCGCTGCACTTCCCTGTTCAGGGCGGCCACATCGATGCCCGAGCGGCTCAGCATCAGCGCCGCGTCGCTCTTGGCGTCCTCGAGGCAGGCCAGAAGGAAGTGCTCGAAGGTGACTTCGTAATGCTCCCTGTTGACGGTCAGACCGGCAGCTTTGTGCAGCGTCTGCATGCAGAAGCCGTCAAACTTGTCGATAAGCCCTTTCATGTCTACGCCGATCATGTTTGCTCCTTGTTCGTGGTCGGACTTTATTCAAGAAAAATGAAAAACGATCGTAAAAAAGACAAATACAGCATATGCGAAAAAAGAGAGAATTTTAACGAAAAAAAGGCGAACAGAAAATAAAAGAAAAATTGCTGCCAAAGGCAGGATCTGTCATCTTGCGGCGTCCTTCCAGCGGCTGCCGCGCAGAAAGGCCGTCCCGGCTCCCTCCGGCCGGACGCAGGTCCTGCCGGCCAGGCGGCATTCGCCCGTGCCGAGCCAGGTGTCCTGGCCGAGCGTGCTCCAGGAGGCGCCCCCGGAGCCGGACTCGTCCTGCGCGGATGCGGGAGCGCCGCCCAGGCGGGCGCACTCTACCGTTTCCGGGGCGAGAGAGAGGCTGATGTCGGCCTCCAGAGGCTCCGTGCAGTAGAAGGAAATGCTGTCCAGCACCAGAGTCCGGCCCTCGGGGCTCGTGTAGAAGAGCATCTCCGCGGGGGAGAGAGACTTCAGCTCGACCAGAATGCGGCCCGAGCGGTCCTGCAGCTCCAGGCCGAGCACGCAGTTCTCTCCGAGCTCGCTGTTGCCGAGCCCCAGACGCGAGCGCTGATCGCGCGCGACGGGAACCGTGCCCAGCACGCACTGCGTGACCGAGCACGCGCAGCCGAGAATGCCGCTCAGAAAGGCCTGCAGTCCGGCCGCGGATCGGGGATAGATGCTGAGCAGGCCCACGAAGGGCGTCAGGCGCTGCGGCGGATAGGGCAGGTCGTGGGCGCAGGCGAGCCCGAGACCGCCAAGGGAGAGCATCTTTTCCGTCAGGGCGTGATCCCCCTGCTCGGAGATGGCCTTCATCGGGCGGTAGCGGAACCAGCCGGCCTGCAGCAGAAGCTCGTAGAAGCGGGCGTTGACAAGATCCAGAAAATCGCGGCCGGCCCGAAGGTCGTCGCGCTCCTCGGCCAGCAGGTCCTCCATGTAGAAGGTGGGCAGCGGGGAGCTCGCGCCGTAGAGTCCGAGGACGGTCACGGTCAGCTGAAAGCGGGCCGCGTCGTAGACATCGGCATCGGGAGGAAGCGGATTGTCGTCCTCGTCGAGCAGTTCCAGCGACACCACGTCGTGCGGCGGAAAGGCCAGGGACAGGTGCGGGCGGATGCGCACATACTCCTCGAGGAAGCTGCGGTAGCGCATGCTCGGCGCAAAGAACTCCTGCAGCAGGCGCGTGACCTGCACGAAGCTGAATTCCTGCGGCCTTGCGACCACGGCCCTCAGTATGTCCTCGCCGCGGCGCATCACAGCAGCTGCCTCGCGCCCAGCCTGGCGGGCCAGGTGATGCTCAGCCGGCCGGCGCTGTCCGTGACATGCAGGCAGGTGTAGCAGTTGACGGCCGCGTAGCTGCCCAGAAAGGCGGCCAGCATGGCGCTGAAGACGTACATGTCGCCGTCGCCGGCGAAATTGTCCCTCTTAAGGACGATGTGGATGTCCTGGCCGCGCAGGAGCATGTCCTTCACCATGCGCTGCGAGGGTGTCACGCGCACCTGCTCGATGCCGTCCACGCGGCCGATGTGCGCGACCTGCGAGGCGTTGTCGCCGGTTCTGCCGAAAATGTAGAGCTTGAGGATGCTGCGCAGATTTTCCGTGGTGGCCACGGAGAGGTAGTTGACATAGAGGTGGGAGAGCAGGCGCCAGAGCGTGTTGCCGCCAAGCGGCGGAAGCGCCGCGGCCGTGGGCGGGCGCAGGTTGGTGAATTCGGCGAGCTCCGGAGAGGTGTCCGTGGGCTGGCAGACGTCGCCCGCGTGCAGCTTTTCGGGCAGGCGGCCGTTGGTGCAGTGCAGCTCGAG